>JAKDNQ010000218.1 GCA_030456405.1 Nitrospira sp. | reverse complement strand
CGGACCGACATGGTGGCGCCGCTGATGTTGATGATGTCTTTGTTGAGCCTGACCGGATCGAGAACTGTTTTGCCCTCGTACTGCACGTTGAAGCGTTTGGTCCGCACTTCGCTGCCGCGAGATTCCCGAAACACTAACAGCTCCACGTTCAAGACGTGTCCGGTATTATCTATCCCAACCATGTACGTCATAGGTTTGTGCTTGCCGATGGTATTCTGGACCAGAGCATACCCGTCTATCTTTGCGCCGGTCTCGCCGATATACACCTCAAAGTCATTTTCGGGAAATTTCCAACCGATACGCTCCTCAACGACCGTCTTCTTGTCCGTGGAAACCCTCAGAATATCTTTTTTGATGCGCTCGGACTTTGGAAACATCAGTTTGAGCGCCTCTTCCTCAGTGAGATAGACTTCGGCCATCGACAATTCTTGTTCCGTCAGATAGCGTTTGAGATCACGGTCCCACACCCGTTCGGCCCAGACCATGGCCGGGGACATGACGAAGGAGAGCGCCAGCGAGAACATGAACAAGAGAGAGATCATGCAGGCTCACACCCTTTAGCTTTCAGCTTGGCGTTGAGCCGATCCACGACGCCATTCGTCACCTCTTCCGATGGTTCTATCGCCCACCATTTAAGAGCTTGTTGAGTGACCCCCCCGCGGGCATGCCATCGCTCCCTGGTTTCCAGGACGCTCACAGAGGCCACGTCATTCATGCGTTTGACGGACAATGTCAGGCGAGCGCGCTCTTGGTTGCCAAAGCCTTGCCGTCCAAAGATGCCGAAGGTCCGTTCTGAGGTCGGGGGGACTTCCTGCCAGCTTGTCTCGATCAGTCCTTTCTCTTTATCGTGGGTCGCGACGGATTGTCCCTTCATGGTTTCGAGCGCGGCATCCCAGACAGGGTCATAGGAGCATACATAATAGGCTTCGCGACTGCCGCTCAGCGCCGCGCATCCGACAGAAAGGAGCGCGAGGATTACTATTGCTATTCGAGGTGTAGGCATTACGCACACTGCTCTTTCTTGCTCACAGGCGATCCCTCCCTTCAGAGGGAGGGATCGCCTGTGTTCGGTTTAGAAATACGTCGCTGCTGAGAGGACCAGCGCCTGGTCGTGAATTGGCTGCCCGGTATTCCCATTAAACGACTCCGGCAAATACTGGTAGCTGATTTTGAAAACCGTATCTTCCACTGGGCGATAGTTCAACCCGAAGGAGATTTGTTGCAGTCGTCCCGAGCTTAGGCCGTCATTATCCTGATTCAAGTTCACGTCATCCCAGCGGACGACGGCTGTAAATGTGGATCCTTCTCCAAACCGTTTCGGCGAGAGGTTGGTGAGGAACGCCGGCATGAAGTGGTAGTTACCCTGGATATAAAATCCAAACAGCCTTCGTGGAGGCAGTCCAGCCGGATTAAGCGTATTGACGCCCGTCAGGAGAGCGCCTGGAGCAAAGCCAATAGTATTGCCGGGAATTGCGCGGTGGTTTCCCCGCGCATAGGCCCATGCAGCTTCACCTATGATCTCAAACGGCCCCTTTTGAAGCGTCCAGTCGATGGCATGAATGCTCTGGGAATTATAGCTTGTAGAAGATTGATTACCGAAGTAGCTCGACCCGGCGACTTCCACGCCGAGCATCGGGCTGAAGGCCACACGGCCTGAGACCGCTTTGCCGTTATTGATGTCGAATCCGTCAGCGGAGGCGCATTTCCGTTGGCGGGAGTCTTTTGTGCCGGATGCCTCGCTCACAAGAGGGGCGCCGGCTGCATCATAGCCGCAAGGACCGGTCGTCACATACATTTCATAGTCGAGCTTACCGGTTCGTCCAGGGTAAAAGGTGCCATAGAAACCGCCGCCCGTTTCGGACATGGTTGATGGAATCACAAACTGGCTGACCAGCGGACGATCGGTCAAGTCATTCAACGGCGAGTCGTGGAGCAAGTTAAATTTTCCTATTGGGATGAGCACAATACCGGCTCTGAGATTAAGCGGTTCATTGACGAGATAGTCGATATGAGCAAATTCCATGCTGACCTCGTTTTCATCGCCCCCTCTAATCCCGTGCTCAATCTCAAGTTCAGAGGCAAACTTCACATGCTCAGTAATGTCTGCATAAAAGAAGGGTACGAATCGTTGCTGATCGAAGCCATTCGTCGTCCCTTGGCCTTCATAGCTTTCTAAGACAGCGTTACTATGCGAACGGTATTGAATGTCAAAGTAGCCACCGACGATGGCTTTCGGCGCATTCACAAATGGCTTGGCATAGACCAATCGACCTGATCCGGTTGAACCGAAGGACAATGCAGGCTGTTTCTCCGTGCGAAGATCCTTCGCAACTTCCGGCAGCGTTCCGGTTGCGGGGACAGCCTCAGCCGCCGATGTCCCGATCCCTTCCCTCGGCTCGGTGGCACCCTCACGGCGCTCATGTTCCTGCATCCGCTTGCTGACAGCTTCATCCACCAATTTCTTAATGTCCTCCGGGGTCATGTTCTCAGCCCAAACCGAAGTAAACGGCATAGCTGCAATCACGAGAGCCCCGAGGATTGACCTGATTTTCATCGGTATCCTCCGCGGTGAGTGAGATGGTTAAGGTCTGACTCGGGACTCAATGGTCTCTGGTCTTCCTGAAGAAATAACTAGTCCGCACAAATGAAACGGTACGACAACTTCTAATGCCTCCTTTCGTGAAACGAATCATGATGTGACGGCGCCCCATCCTTCGATTGAAGAGAAGGGGATGACTACAATGCGTTTGCAGCGCTTGCACTTCAGTTCCAGCCCTTTCCCGCCCACCTTGGCGATCAATTGACCGCACTCGCAGCGAGTTTCATGGGAGTCGACAAAGTGATTGCTCGTGGTCGTTGCGCTAATCATTGCGAGAGGGTACTGCGCACAATGAAATTGAGAACGGTTACTAATATCTCTTTCTTGGATTCGAAGTCAAGCGCTAAGTTTAATCGGCAGGATGTCAGGATGTATTGGCCTCGCAGGGTGGCCTATACTATCCATGTATGCTTCATAAGTTATTGAGACAACGGTGGTGTTGGCAATCTCTCGGCGCAATTTGCGTGATTCTTTCAGGCTGCGCCACTGAGCTTCCCGGGAAAGTGACAGAGGTCGATGTTTCAGGAGCTTTGGTGGTTGGGCGGGTTGTCACGACCATCACAGGTGAGTCGCAACGAATATATCGTCCGGAACTCCGTTCCTTTGAAGTGATCAATACGGAAAGCGAGGAAAGCTATAAAATTTATGTGAAGTCCGAGGACGAGTACTTTTCGCTTTCCCTTCCTCCTGGGCATTATAAAATTAATCGTGTGCAAATCAGCGAAGGACCATTCCTGTCCATGGCGCAGCTCTCGGGAAATTTTGTGCTCGAGCCCGACGTCACGACGTTTCTTGGTACGTGGCGTTTTGGGGTTGATTCTCCGAAGTATGGCCGCCAAGTGATGGTCTCCATGATCCATGACGAGCAAGATCAGCAGCGAGCCAAACAGTTCGTCAAGGACTCATATCCCACCATTGACGCCAGGCCTATGGCGATACAGATTCCGGAGCCATCGCATGAAGAGGCCCGCTTGTATGAAGTTATGCCCTATCCACGCATTTTAGGATATTTCCGCAGGCATTGGTGGTAGGCATTGTCCATGTCGCGCACACTTTCACACCTATTAGCTTGTGTTCTATGGGGATTGGTGGCGTTGCTCATCGGGTGCACGGGACTTCCCGCGCAGTCCGAGCCTGTTATGGTTAAACGGGTCCAGATGCAGATGGGTACGCTGGTCGCGATCACCGTGGCCGCAGGGAGCGAGGCGGCGGCGCAAGCTGCGGCGAGCGCCGGGTTTGCTGAAATCCGACGGTTGGAAGAACTCCTGAGCACCTGGATTCCGACGAGCGAACTTTCTCGCGTGAATGCTTCGGCGGGAGTGAGGCCGGTCTCTGTCAGTCCGGAAACGTTGACGCTTGTCCAACGTGCGGTTCAGGTTGCGGAGATGACCGAGGGCGCATTCAATATCGCCATTGGCCCGGCGGTAGACGCTTGGGGCGTGATTGATGGTCGAGACATACCGACAGAATCTGAGTTGGCAGTTCTCCGTCCCTTCGTGGATATGCAGGCGATTCATGTCAACGTGCAGGAGCAGACGCTTTTTCTTGAGAAGGCAGGGATGCGGATCGATGTAGGAGGAATCGGCAAGGGATACGCAGCCGATCAAGCCGTCGAGGCAGTGCGGAATGCAGGGGCGATAGCCGGAGTTGTGGCGCTATCAGGGGATATCAAAACATTCGGCCGGATGCCGGGTGGCAAGATGTTTCCCATCGGGATTCAACACCCACGAAAAGATGGATCGGTGCTGGCCTGGATTGATTTGCGAGACGAAGCCATTTCTACCGCCGGGGATTATGAGCGATTCTTTGAGCGGGATGGAGTTCGGTATCATCATATTCTCGATCCTCGGACGCTTCAACCGGCTCGTGGTTGTCAGAGTGTCACGGTGATTGCCCGCGAAGGCATTTGGGCCGATGGATTGGACACAGGGATATTTGTGATGGGGGTTG
>JAKDNQ010000217.1 GCA_030456405.1 Nitrospira sp. | reverse complement strand
CTCTTGCGCTGATTGGATGGGTGGTGCTTACGGCGTCGATTTTGCTATTCACGGTTTCGGCCATTATCAATCGAGAATTTTTGGATTAGCAGGATGCTGAAAAAGTCGCTTTTTTCACCCGCCCGACCCTGGCGCGCCAAGACGCGCCTTTTCCCATGCGGCGTTCTCGCATCGCTCAGAGGCTCGGAAATACTGGAGGGTATTTTCCGTTCGCCAAGATCCATTCTATGGGCGAGCGGCCACACAAAGTGCGGTCGGTACCTCCTCGCCTCTTCGCTCGCTGCGGCCTTGTTTGGGACTAGGCGCGTCTTGGCGCGCCAGGGTTGGGCGGGTGAGACGTCTGGACTTTTTGAGCATCCTGCCCGTGCTCATTGTTGGAACCTCGCATGAACGATCACATCTCTCCCGCAAAACTCGGGTTCGGTATTCTTTGGCCCGCCTTCTGGACCGGCTTGCCGTTCAAGCTCGCATTCGCTGTGTTGTTTCTGGCGTTTGGGATCATTCAGTTTGAAAACAGAATCGGACTCGCCTTCTTGATGCTCCTGGCGAGTCCGGTCACGGTGTTTGCGCTTCCCACGATTACCATGGGGTTGGATTCTCATATCGGACAAGGTATCGGTATTCCATTGCTGTTCTTGCTGGCCATTCCCATCGACATCTGGGCGCTTGGAATCGTGGGCCGAACATTTTCCCTCGAACGGTTGCGGCGCGAACCTTCAGATAGGTTAGGGTTGAGTCTCTGGTGGAAGTGTGCATTGGTCGGCGCCATGTATATTCCGATCCTCTGGGTGGCTCAGAGTGCGATCACTGACACGTCGATCTCCGCTGCCCAGTCGATACTTGAAGCGGATTATTTGAAAGGAGTTCCTGTGGCAGAGGGGATCAGTATTAAGCTGACCCTCTGGAGTACTGTGGCGACGGGGACTCTGTTGTTGTTGTTCGTGATTGGTATCTCGATCGTGGGACGAGTGATCCGTGGCTCAATAGAGTCGGCAGATCATGCGCCAGAGAATTATCAAGGGTTGATTACCCGCTGGGATCTGATGCGGGTGCCGGTGGATCAGACATGGATGCTAGCCGGATTATCCGGCGTAGCTGTGGTCCTATCCCTTCTGTTTTGGTTTTCTCTTCCTGTGTTTACCCCCCACCCGCACGATTGTTGCAAGCAGCCGGAAGTCACGCTCGAACCTCCAGTCAAACCTCTTGAGGCCCTGCATAAAAATGAAAAAGTGATCGCCCATCTTGCAGCGCAAGTCGAAATGCTGGTAGAACAGCGTGCGAAAACCGAACTGGGAAAAGTGCAGAGCAAGAAAAAAGGTAAGGCAGGCAAAAAAGAAGTAGAGGTCGTGGAAGAATCGGACGCAACAGAGCCGGTTCCCCCTGCCGCCACGAACCAGTAACATGGGAGATGATGAGGTGAGGGCAATGCAATATCAGGGTGGATGGATTCAGAGACTTCTCCGTCGCGGCAGCGGGCACGGAGGGACGTTCTTGGGACTGGTCATAGCAGCGGGCCTCCTCAGCCTTCCCGCGTTGGTGTTTGGGGCAGACGTCGCGCCAGCAGCCCCGACCGAATATCGTGACGTTCCCTACGTCGGCAGCCGCAACGTCATCTGGGTTGTGGCGCAGCTCCATTTATTGCTCGCAGGATTTGTGTTGGGTGTGCCGATGTTTGCCTGGGTATGCGAAGTCGTGGCCTGGAGGGGTGGCGAAAAGCGCTACGACAAACTTGCCAAGGAGTTCACCAAGCTCCTGACATCCGCTTATTCCACCACCGCGCTCTTCGGCGGCATCTTATTGTTCCTGCTGATCGCGTTTTATCCCAAGCTGATGAACTATCTGACCGATATTTTCTTCCCGTCGTTTATTGTCTATTGCATCCTTTTCCTGGTCGAGACCGTGACCCTGTACCTCTACTGGTATGGCTGGGACGCCATGCAGTACGGCGGCAAGAAGACCTTTCATATTTTTCTCGGTCTCCTGCTCAACTTCTTTGCGTTTTTTATCATGATCATACCGAACTCCTGGGCCACGTTCCAGGCCAGTCCCGTCGTGATTGCGGAGGGGACGGATATGGCGCGGGCCTGGGCCGCGACATGGAATCCGACCTGGTGGCCGGTGAATATTCACCGGATCATCGCCAACGTGGTGCTGGGTGGCTATATTTGCGGCGCCTATGCCGGGATTCGCTATCTGTCCGCCAAAACCCCGGAAGAGAAGGATCACTACGACTGGATGGGCTATGTCGGGAACTTCATCGGTGTATTCGGTTTGTTGTCGCTCCCATTTGCCGGTTACTGGCTCATGCGTGAAATCTACCAATATAACCAGCAGATGGGCATCACGCTGATGGGAGGATTCCTGTCGTGGCTGTTCATTTTGCAAGCCATGCTCATCGGGGTGCTCTTTCTTGGGTCGAACTATTATTTCTGGCTAGGGATCACCTATCGCATTCCCGGGTCTGCGTTGAAGTACCGGAAGCCGATGTTGGCAATGTTGGTGGCACTCCTGCTATGCCTGGCTGTCTGGATGACTCCCCATTCGCTCGTGGCGAGTTTGGAAGAGGCGGCAAAGATGGGAGGAACCCACCATCCGCTGCTAGGGGTTCTTGGCGTGATGTCGGCAAAAATGACCGTATCCAATTTGATGATTCTCGTCACGTTCATGAGTTTCATCATGTATTGGCGGGCCGGTAAGCAGGATACGGCCGGCTGGGCGAGGATCGGCAAAGCGATCATGGGAGCCGTGCTGGTCCTCGCCAGTATCGGAGTGATCGTCCTTGGCGTGTGGGGGTATTTCGTTCCCGCAATCATTCGCATCAATTACTTCTCGACGTCGCAGGTTTTGATCGTGATCGGTGTCATGTTGACCATCACGCCGCTGACAGCTTTGCTGCTCAAGAGTGCCAAGACTACGACAGAGATGGTTTGGGGTAAGATGCCGCCACGCGCCGGATACTCTCTTGTCCTAAATGCGATCATGGTCATCCTCCTGATGACGCTGATGGGGTACGCACGGTCGTCCTCTCGTGTCCATTGGCATGTCTATGGCGTGCTCCGCGATACGTCGCAATACGCATTTTCACCGGCACTCGGCTATGCGTCCGGGATCATGTCCTTATGCACCTTCTTTTTCTGTATGATTGTCGCGTTCATTTTCTGGGTGGCCACGATGGGTGATAAGGCAAAAGCGGCTACTGAGCCGAAGAAGGCAGAGTTGCCGCACGGCATGCCGGCGATGGCCGGCGCATCGAGTGCGCTCGATAAACCGAACGCGCCCAAGTTTTGAATTTTGAGTTCTGAGTTTTGAGTGTAACGCAGCACTTCTAACTACCCGAAGGGGAAAGCATGAGTGAAGTAGCCAGATTGCAATTGATTTGTCTCTCGGTGGTAGGGAGCGGGATCCTCATCCTCCTCTTTATTAAGTCTGTGTTCCCTCGGGTCATCGGATTCGTCGCGATTGTGCTCGGCATCTTCATGCTCACGTCGTTGTCGATTCCGCAAATGGCGTCGTTACCGCCGGTTGAGGAGAAGTTCGATATCGCCACGGTTAAAACGCCGACCGATCTGGCGGCCATTGGGCAGAAGATTTTCTTCAGTAAGGGCCAATGCGCCCTGTGCCACACGATCGGTCCCAGCGAATCGGCCCGCTGCCCGGACTTGAAGGGGATTGGGGCCAAATTGACCCGTGAGTTTCTCTATGAAAGTCTGACGCAGCCGCAGGCCTACATCTATCAGGACTATCGCCATGAAGGCCTGCCGAAGATGTATCCTGCCGAGATGCCCGCCATCAATAAGAACCCGATCGGGCTGTCCAGGAACGAGATTCTCTCGGTCATCGCATTCCTGCAGCAGATGAGCGGCGAACCGATTTCTATCAATCCATCTGAACTGGACGTGCCGGGACAAGCGCCTGCCGCTCCGGTGAAGGCAGCTCAGTCCGATCCGATAGCCGTGGCGCAAGCGCACTGAGGAGGAACGTATGGGGCCGTTGATCAAGCTGATCCTGTTGAATGTCGTCACTTATTTGATTTTGAAATTTGTGGTGCCCAATATCCCCGGCTCGGCGCCGCTCCCGGCGAGCTTGGTGTTTCTGTACCTATTGCTGACGACGTCGGGGTTTCTTATCCTTGCCACAGTGAGCGCGGAATCCAAAGAGGAGTTTTGGGGTCCGCTTCAGCGGTTCCTGACAGGAGAGGGTATCGGCGGACTGCAAGCATTACGTTACCTCGTCTTGATTCTGTTTCCTTTGCTGGTTGGTTGGCAAACCTATAACAGTACAGCGGTCAGCAATGTGCCGCCTGGCGAAAACAGGACGATTCATCCTGCTCCGCCAGGTGAATATGCCGGCTTGTCGAATCCAGTTCCAAAGACACCTGACACAATCCAGCAGGGGAAGGGATTCTATGCGGCATTCTGTTCCCCCTGCCATGGGGGAAACTTTGACGGCAAGGGCTCTGCAGCGAGGGGATTCAATCCTCCCCCGGCTAACTTTGCCGATCCCACCACGATCGCGATGCTCCAGGAAAGTTATCTCTTCTGGCGGATTAAGAAGGGCGGCG
>JAKDNQ010000057.1 GCA_030456405.1 Nitrospira sp. | reverse complement strand
AGACCTAATTTGAACTGCGTGATCTTGTTTTTGCTCGGGTCCAGCCCCTTGATGGCGTCGCGGAGCATCAATTGGTAAGTGGATTCTTTGAGGCCGTCAATCAGTCCTTGACTACCCACCAACTCGCAGAAGCGTTTGTCGATCAGCGTGTCCATTTGGTTCACGGCTTCCCGGAGATGCGTTCTGTCATCTCGTTTTCTGATTCGCTTTGTGAACATGTCTTCGACAGGACGGTTGGTGTCCGAAGACAGGCAGTCGATCAGGCCAGAATGATGTGACGCGATGCACAAACCAAGAATCTGACCAACAATCTGACCGATGCCCCCTTGCTGAGACAGCTTCTCCCAAACAAGCTGCGCGCCAGCAGTAGAATGGTCCACCTTTCCCTTGAGTCCCCGTGCATCGACAAATTCATCCTCATCTTGGTTGATCAGACCGACCGCCGACTTGAGATAGGTCTGAAACTCGTTGCTGTACTTCCCCAAATCATGAAGTAGTCCTATTAACTCGCCTTGAGGTTCGAGGCCTATCTTCGAAGCAAGCCTTTTGGCTATCTCAGCAACTCCCAATAGATGCTCTTCAAGGCTCTGTAAATCGCCTCCCGCTTTTCGGACATGGGCAATGTAGCTTGGCAAGTCCGTGCTCATTATTCGATCCGCTGTGTCTATACCGCTATCTCATTCCCGCTGGCGATAAAGCCTTGGAAGGCCGAGGAAAACTTTCCCAGGTCATGCCAGAGCCCTGCGAGTGCCCCCAATCGGCATACCCGAACGCGGCATACCCGAACGTCGAAGCAAACTCGTTGGCGAGATCGCCCACCGCACGCAAATGATCTTCAAGCCCATGAATCTCAAAGGACCCGTCTTCGTTCCGCCGCACATGGGCAAGATAGTGTTTCAGATTCCTCATTCGCGGCCTTCTTTCAGGCGACGTTCATATCTCACCGGCTCATTCTCCGTCTCCCCCGTCCCACGGCGAAAACAACACATCGGGAGGGTCAGACGAGTTGGAGCGGTTCATCTGCGATGCCCTTTCAGTTTGCCGGGGTTTCCGGACTTCACCTCGAATCCAATCCGACGTTCCGATGAAGACGGCGCGCTCATCAGTTGCCGAATGGCTTCAAAGAGAGACCGAATGTGTCCGTCGTGGCCGGCGACCTTGCGCTCCAACTCTGTCAGCTTGGTCGCAAGATCTTTATGTGTGGCGGCCAGCTCACGTAGCTGAACGAACGTGCGCATGATGATGATGTTGACGTGAATAGCCCGTTTGCTTTTCAGCACACTGGACAACATGGCCACGCCCTGCTCAGTGAAGGCATACGGCATGTATCGACGCCCACCCCAGCTTGAGGCGCCACTTTGGTACCTCAAACTTGAGGCGCCAAAATGGGATTTCAAGTCGTCATATTCTTTTCTTCGGAGTTGAAACATGAAATCGTCCGGAAATCTGTCACGATTTCGTTTGACCGCCCGGTTGAAGGTCTTCGTTTCAACTCCGTACATCTCGGCAAGATCAGAGTCCAGCATGACTTTCTGTCCACGCAGAAAAAAGATCCGTTTCTGGATGACCTCAACGGTCACGACACTATTCATATCGTCCCCCATCCAACGGCGCAAACGGCACATCGGAACTATACTTATCTTCCGGATTCAGCGGATTGTCGAGCACATTCACGTTTCTATTTTTGCCGCGCTGCTTATCGTCGCCTTTCGTCCGGTTTCGCCGGCTGCGTCTCGATCTGCTCGATGGTGAGGAAGCACTGGCTTAACCATACACATCAGGCTCATGTGAGAGTGGTTTTGAGAGCGAGAAAACGGGGGAGCTTGCACTTGGGGATATCGACTGCGACCTTTCGCTTACCGGAACCAGCGTGAAAATGCGTTGTTATTGCTCATGGCGATCTCCTATTGCTTCTTCACTTCTCCTGAATTCGCTATGGTACCCAACCGCTGAGCAATGTCCTCCATTTCCTCAATGGCAAGCAGGATATTTTCCAACGGCAATTGCGCCCAGCGTCGTAGTTGTTCGCGGCGTGAGCCTTCGAAGCTAGTCAATCGCCAGTCAAATTCCGTGGGGTGTGGTTTATTTTCCGGCATCGTCTTCCAGCCTCATGCGCAAGTGTTCAATGTCTATCCTGTCCTGCTCCCTGCCCGCCGCTTCCTTCATCTTGATCAGTGTTGGGATGCTGACAAAACGAACCTCTATGGACCCGTAGAGGGGTTTGATCAATGCGTTGGCATACTCTTCCTCAAATGGGAACGGTTCCTGTACGAATATGTCGATCGATGTCTCGCGGTGACGGTCGCTCCAGAGTTGCAGCACCTGCATGTTCTTATCACGTATCCATCCCTCGCGCGTGGCTCGATCGGCAAATTGCTCTGCCGTGACCGGCGCCAGCGGTGTGTAACCAAGCGCCCCGAGCGCGGTAAAGACTCGTTTGACATTGTCCGGTATCAACTGGATGACAAAATCGGCATCCTTGGTAAAGCGCAGATAGCCATGGGCGTTCACCGCTAACCCGCCGGCGACCAGATAGCGTACGCCGGCCTCGTTGAGCGCCCGAACAATCGCTTCGAAGCTGGCTAGTTTCACGATACTGTCCCCTTCCTCTGTGGAGATACTGGGCTATCTGGAATGACGGCATAGCCCCGATTGAGAGTACGTGACAATAGTATGTCTTGCGTCCCAACTAAGATCTGATCGAGTTCTGGTACATATCCCAATGCTCTTCATCCTCCCCACGTTTCAGCCGCCAGGTCACGACCCCATACAGCGCAGCCAAGTGGCTCCCAAGATCACGCGTTGTCCATACGCTCTCCTTCTCTATGATTCGTCGTTCGTTATTCAGCCGAGTCGTATCAACGCAGTTGTCTCGCCGCTCACCCTCCCTCCAACGGCACGTTGGTGTTGTGCCCGTTCGCCGGAGCCGTCGAGTTGTGTGACAAAGAGTGACAAAGTGACCACGATCTCGGCATTCGGTATACTGACAGACAAATGGAGGATGTTTCTATGTCTGTCTCCCGCATTTCATCGAATGGGTAGATTCTCATTCCCCGGCAACTTCGTCGCAAGCTGGGGTTCAAGGCCGGGGGCAAGGTCCAGTTGATCGAAGAGGGCGGCCGGTTGGTCATTGCGCCGGCGGCTGACGATCCCATCGCGGCGGCCACGGGCTTCCTCACCGGGCGGTTCTCCTTGACGGCCGATCTCCAACGGGAACATCGGGAGGTCGAGCATCTGATCACCGTCCGGTGGCTGACGAAATAGTCTCTTTCCCCCATCTCAATCTCCCTGTGCGATCAGACGGCCCGAACGGCGCACGGCATCGCCTCCGCATTGACTTAATTTGTACACGGCTGTACATTTCAGTTATGTTCATGTTGAGGTTATTATGAAACTCTCGATCAGCGAAGCGCGGAAACGGTTGCCTGCCTTGGTCCGCCGAGTCAGGCGAGATGCAGAGGCTCGTGTCGAAATCACCGTTCACAACGAGGTCGTTGCGGAGCTTCGCGCCGTGCAGCCTGAACCTGAGCCGGGAGCGGCGGCAAAGACCTTGCTCCGCCTGATGAAACGCCTGCCGAAGCCGCGGGGCCGGAAGCTCCCGATCTCCTCCCACGTGAAAGCCCATCTCTATGGAAGGCGTGGCGCGATCCGCTGATGACCTTTCCCCCGCTGGCCTTCTGTGATACCTCATTCTTCTATGCCTGTCTTGATCCAAAAGACGTCAACCACGCAAGAGCGCGAGCCCTTGTGGCGGAGTCGGCCTCTGCCAGCGCGACGTTTTGCACCACATGGGATATCATCAGCGAAACGGTGACGCTGCTTCGTTACCGGCGCAACTTTCAGGCTGCCCTCGCCTTTCTCACTCACGTGAAGCCTGAGCTTCAAATCGACGCCTACGGTGACGGTGTGCGGGACGAGGCTGAACGGGTGTTTCGCATGTATGCCCGCGATCATCGCCTTTCCTTGTGCGATGCTCTTTCATTCGTCGTAGTCACCACGCTGCTCGATCATATGCCGTGCCTCTCCTTCGACGAAGACCTCCGCACTCTTGATTTGACCCTGTGGCCCTGATCCCTCCCTGTCATCTTCCACGGCGTTCGGACTTCCCATCCAGCGGCGCGAACGGCACGTCGGGATTGTACTTGTTCGCCGGGTTCATTCGCATGTCTGTTCTTGCTCAACCAAGATTCCCCGACTGCTTCTTGACAAAGGGACTGCGCCCCGTGTAATTACATCGTATCCACACGGCGTTGAAAGGCTCCCGCTCATGAAAACAAAAATCGTGCGTATCGGCAACTCCCAGGGTATCCGTATCCCGAAATCGTTGCTCCATCAATGCCATCTTGGCGGCCCTGTAGAAATCGACGTCCAGGGAAACCAGTTGGTGGTACGGTCCTTGGCCCGTCCGCGCAGTGGGTGGGATGACGCCTTCCGCGCCATGCGCCAGGCCGGCGACGACCAATTGCTTGACCGCGCGCGTTCTTCCCCCTCCCAATGGGATCGCGACGAATGGCGCTGGTAGTTCGCCGCTTCGAGGTCTATCTCGTTCGCCTCGATCCCACGGAAGGCCGTGAAATCCGAAAGACTCGCCCCTGCCTCATCGTGTCGCCCGATGAAATGAATCGGCATATCGATACAGTGATTGTGGCGCCGATGACAACCAAACGCTGCCCGTATCCCACTCGCGTGCCCGTTCGTTTTCAGCGGAAGACGGGACAGATTGTCCTCGATCAACTCCGCACGGTCGACAAGACCCGCCTGGTCAAACGCCTCGGCACGATTGCTCCAGCTACTGCCGATGATGTCCTCACCCTTCTTTCTGAACTGTTCGCTCCGTAGACGACGCAGCTCCTTTCCCATCACTTCTTGCTCCTGCCAATTGTCCCTCCCCCCAACGGCGCAAAAGGCACGTTGGAATTGTACTTGTTCACCGGGTTCAGCGGATTCTCCGGATGATACTGGTTCACGGGATTGAAGGGATTGTTCGGGCTGTATTGGTTGATTTGGTTGACTGGATTACCCGGATCGTAGCGATTCACCGGATTGAAGGCGCTATTGGGATCGTAGGCGTTGGCGGGATTGAGCGGGTTGTCCGGCTGGTACTTCGTGACCGGGTTAAAGATGTTGTAGTCCCGCTCGTAGCGCGGGTCGAAGCCGGTCTCGGCGTAGCCCGTTGTGCCCCATATGCATAGCATTACTGCAATCAGCATGCTGTATTTCATGGCTGCCTCCTTGCTTAGACGCTAATCGACAGTGCACATGATACTCAACGCCTGTGACATCGGAGGTCATTCTTCTACGGTCACGCAGACGTACTGAATTTCTGTGTCTGGCCAACCACTTCTGCAACTGAGCAAGCTCCTACCGCACACGATAATTGGACAGAGGAGGTCATTTCAGATTTAGAACCTTCTTCGCTTCTTCTTCCACCGCAGTTCGTAATGAGTCAGGCCGTACTACTTTGACCCCGCTGCCGAAACTGAGCACCCACCCTACCACTTCACGGCTGTCCGCTACTGAAAGACTCATCTGCATGCGCCCCTTCGATAATCGTTTGAGCTGCTGACTGGGATGCCAGATGCGATCTTTGACCCAGGCGGCGGTGGGTTTATCGAATTCCAGCTCCACCGTGATTCGCGGCCCGCGCATGACGGTGAGGGAGTCTTCAATAAATGCGTCGAAGTCGAAATGGAGCGGGATTTGATAGGGGAAATCGGTCAATGTCACTGACTTGATGCGCTCCACCGCGAACATGCGCGGCTCGTTGCGCAGATGACAGTAGCCGACGAGATAGAGACCTCCGGAGGCGTACCAGAGTCGATAGGGATCGACGTCGCGACGAGTCATCCTGCCACGGGAGGCGGACTCGTACCGCATTTGCAGGCGCGTTTTGTGCACGATGGCCTGTGTCACCCGCTCGACCACCTCACGATGATGCCGATAGCGCTTATGCGGACCGAGTCCGACGGAAAAGGTGTGTTCAAGTTGCTGTGCCAACTCCAGCCCCTGTGGCGGCAATGCTGCTGAGGCTTTGCCGAGGGCCGATTGCAGCGAGGCATGAAGCTCCGTCCCTTCCAGAGGCGCAATGAGGCGGCGGCTGACCGTCAAGGCCATGAGTTCGCTGGGAGAAAGGCGAAGCGCCGGGATGTTGCGGAACCCCTCAAGAAGCTTCCATCGCACCTGACCATCGATTCGTTCCGTCACGAGAGGCCAGCCGGCTGATTCGATGGCGGCGAGGTCTCGGCGAAGGGTGCGCGGATGGCGAGCGGCAGAAGGATCCATCGCCTCGGCAAGTTGATTGAGTGTGAGTCCGTGGCGTGACGCGTCGAGTTTGTTGAGGATGACGAGTTGGCGGACGGCCTGATCGTTACGCGGCATCGATGCCTTTCTTGCAGGCTCACATGCCGGCGCAGGCTACGTGAAGGGAGAGATTCTGTCAACGAGCGAGCTGGTTGATTTGGTTCATCTGGTTTGTTTGGTTTATCTGGTCAATTCCGTTCAACTAAACAAACGAGACAAACCAAACAGACCAAATAACAGTCTTGTCTTGCTGGCGAGTTTTTTCAGCATTCGATTAAATTGGAATGTCGCGCGTCCCATCATACGACGCTATCGATTGGTGGGAGAGTTTCACGATATCGCTGTCCCTGACCACTGTATCTTCAGCGCTGACTTTCTTATTCACCGTAATCATGACTTCTCTATTCAGTAAAAATTGCAGCAATGGTCCCATGCGATCCTGGTTCGATTCGATGAGTTTCCTGACCGTCGTCGGCCCTGGAATCTCACATTCAAATTCTGTTTCTCCGACCGCATCGCGAAGCGTCAATCCAAAGACCAGCACGGTAACCATGGTTTTCTCATCCCCTTTACTGAACAGAGCTGATAGCGGATGGCATATGGCCGATAGCATGACCAAGAAAGAATCCGGTTGCTTGCCGCCCAACGCTATCTGCTCTTTTACTCCTGCTATCGGCCATCGGCTATTAGCTATTCGCTCGTCTGCTGGTCGGCTGCCTCGTAGGCTTCTTGAATCAACTGGGCCACATGCTTGACATCCGCTGCACCCTGCAATCCCGTTCGCAGTTGAATCATACAAGCCGGACAACTCGTGGCCACCACCTCAGCGCCGCTCTGCTCGACAGCCTGCCGCTTGCGCTCGACGATGCGCTGCGACGTCTCAAAATCCTTTACGAGATAGGTTCCGGCTCCACCTGCGCAGCGATCGGCATCCGGCATCTCGACATACTCCATACCCGGCAAACCAGCAAGAATCGCACGCGGCTCCTTCGTCACTCCCGCAGCCCGCAGATGGCAGGAGGAATGATAGGCTACTTTGCACTTCGTGGGATGCGAATTGGCCATGGCTGGTTTCACCGGCGATTGCGCGACAAACTCTGAAATATGTGTGACCCGTTTGGCCAAGGCCTGGGCCGCTGCCTGCTCCGGCTCACCGGCAAACAAGGTGGGATAGTCTTTCAGCATGAGGGTGCAGGAGGCACAGCCGGTTACCACCTTGTCGTATCCTGCCATCGACACAAGATTGACCCGTGCTCCTTCTTTGGCTAGGGCGCGATGTCCGTAGGTTTCGATGGGCGTCCCGGAACAGCGTTGTGGAGGCAGGTCCGGCTCGACTCCATGTTTGCGCAGCACAGCAATGACGGCATCCCCCACCCCATCGTCAAAGTAGTTGGCTGCGCAACCGTGGAAGTAGGCCACGGGAGAACGAGGCCCGCGCTTCACCTGAGGAATCAACTCGGGATAGCGGTCTCGAAGATGGCGTTGTGCGAGTCGAGGCAACCGCAATTGAGGCGACAGTCGCGCTGTCTCGGCGAGGCCACGCATGAACGGCTTTGTCAGACGATCGAGCAGACTCCGTATCAGGGGCCGATCCCACATCGGTTGATACCTCGCCAGGAACTTTAAGAATCGTTCGAATTTGGCTGATTGCGCGTGGAAACGAAAGATAACACCAGCCGTCTTATTTGGGTGCTCGGCGCGCCGATCTAGAATGAGTTGAGAGACATCGACGCCGGCCGGGCAGGCCGTGCGACAAGATTTACAGTTGAGGCAGGCCTCCACCACTCGCTTCGAATTGAGATAGCTGTAGTTTTTATCCGTGACGATCTCGAACCATCCCCGCGAACTCATGTCTTCCGATTGAAAGACATCGTAAACCGGACACACGGCGTTACACTTGGCGCAGGTCGCGCAGGATTTCGACAATCGCACATAGTCGATATGGTCCGTGAAGGGCCGGTCGCTGATCTTGATACCGGGATTGAGCACGCCGGACGGATCGAAGCTCTGCTTCACGCGCACAAACAAATCGTACAGCTCCGGACCGAACATCGTCTTGACAAATTCGGCGCGCACCCGCCCATCCCCATGCTCCCCGCAAATCGAACCGCCGAAGCGACCCAAGACCGTTTGGTGAATCTCGTGATAACCCTGCACCATCTTTTGAAAATCATCTTGGTCGTTCACATCGAGCAAGGGAATGATGTGGGCGTTTCCATTTCCGATATGGCCAAAAATCGCAACCGGTACGCGCTGCCCGGCAAAGAACTCTCCCAAATAGCGAATGAGTTCGCTGATTCGATCAGCCGGCACCACCACATCATCGACAAAGTTGATGGGCTTTTTCCGGGGGTCGAATCGATAGAGCGTAGGATAGAGCGCCTTGCGGGCCTTCCATAATTGATCCCGTTGCTCAGGGTCGAACGCGATCACGGGATCGGATGTGAGGCGATAGCGGCGACAGATCTTGGTCATCCGCTCGGCCTGCGCGCGGAGATCGGTCTGTGTGCCGCCAGCATCCAACTCCATCAGCAGGGTGGCCGCTGCATCTGCCGGGATACCGTGCTTCGTCCGTCCAATCAAGTTGAGTGTATTGGCATCCATCACTTCCAGGGCGCTCGGATATAATTCCAGCAGCTTCGGCACCGCCTCGCCCACATCTTCCAACCGATGAAAATGGATGAGCGCGGTGAGAGTCGCGTGCGGTTTCTCGACCAGTTTGATCGTCGCTTCGCTGAACAGACCGAGCGTGCCTTCGCTGCCGATAAACAGCTTGGGAAGATCGAAGCGGCCTCGCGCAAGCCCATCGACGAGACCGAAGAGGTTATAGCCGCAACTGTTCTTGCTGACCGTGGGACGTTTCTGCGCGATCAACGGGGCATTGTCTTGTATCAGCAACTGGAGATCCCGAAGCGGGCTGTGTGCCTTCAGCAGATCGGCACAGATCGGATCGTCGAGCCCATAAACCTTCGCATCCAGCCACTCACCGGATTGCAGGCAGACACGGAGCGCCTCCACATTATCTTTGACGGCGCCATACCGCAGCGTGTGCGGACCGGACGAGTTGTTCGCCAACATCCCGCCGAGCTTGCACATGTCTCCGCTCGAGGGATCGGGCCCAAACAGCAAACCGTCGCGCGCGAGACGCTTGTTCAGTTCAGCCAACACAATACCGGGTTGCACCCGAGCCCAGCGCGCTTCTCGATCCAGTTCCAACACCCGATTCATCCGCGAGACATCCAGAATGATTCCGGAACCGATCGCCGAGCCGGTCAAGTTCGTTCCGGCGGCGCGCGGCGTCAGCGGAATGCCTCGCTGTACCGCGTACCGTACCGTGGCGGCAATGTCCTCCTCAGTCTCCACGAGCGCGACGGCCTGAGGGGCCATCCGATAGATGCTCGCATCCACCGCATAGGCCGTGAGCGTTGAGTAGTCGTCTTTCACTTTTTCAGCGCCGATCGCGGCTCGGAGATCGGAAGCGATAGCGCGGGATCGTTCAGGCAGAATAAGAGTGGGTGCGGTCATGGTTGAATCGGTTCCTCATTCTAAATGGATTGTGTCGGAGAGAACAAGCCGCCGCGCGTGAGATGGGGGGCCGGAGTCCAGGGAGCCGCAGTTCGAGGGACTTCGAAAAATGGAGTTCAGTTTCTACATCACGTGGCGGCGTCTTCCTCGGCCTGCTTCAAGCGACGACTCACCGTGGCTGCGTGCACACCCAAGTGATCCCCGATCTCGGCGAGACGATACCCATACTGTCGATAGGCCCTGTAGATGAGCTGCCCCGGTTTTCCTTTTCGCTGAAACAGCACCCCTAACGAGGGCCGTTGCGCCTGCGTCTGCCGGCGAGGAATGTCTCGGATCACCCGATTGGGCTGGTGCTTGGCCACAAACCCCTCGGAGCCCAAATAGATCTGGCCGATAAGCTGCTCCCAGGGCCGTGCCGCTCCTCGCCCCTCGGCCACAAAGGCGCGATAGCCGGCCTGAGCCGCTCTTTCATGCGTCCCGAACTGCCCGAGAATCCAGTCGGTCCTCAACCAGTCGGGCGCCTTTGTGTCTCCCACCGTCGCCCGATAACTGCTCCAGGCCCACTGTCGTGGATAGGGCACCAAGTTGGCCCGGACAGGATTCAATACCACATAGCGGCAGAGTTCAAGCAAGTATGCCTCTTTTTCCACCAAGATCGCGGTGAAGCGTCCCTGAAAAAGATGTCCCACTCGTGCGTATCGGCGGTTGTACATCTGCGTGTAGCGGCCGTTCAGTTGGCGCATGCCAAGGGAGAGGTTAGGCTTCGGCGTTTCAATGAGGAGATGATAGTGATTGTCCATCAAACAATAGGCATAACAACGCCAGCCAAAGCGATCGACGACATGGGCAAGGAGAGAGCGCCACTGCAACCGGTCGCGGTCGTCATCCACAATGTCCTGCCGGGCATTGCCCCGACTCGTGACATGGTATAGGGCGCCAGGATATTCAATGCGAAGCGGACGGGACATGGGCGGGAGTATAGCGAGCCGATTACACCACTTCAAGACCTGACCCTAGTTTATGGGCTCATTTCATTCTATGATACGATCCATCGACAGGAGCATGCGCTTGTGACCGACACGCTTCCCACCCTCTATCTTTCGCGCCTCCTCCCCGATCCCGTCATGGCCATTGTGCGTGAACGATTTCGGCTGGTGCAGGAGCCGCTCGATACGTTGCCTAGTCCATCAGCGCTTCGTGAGGGACTCTGCCGAGCCGATGCTGCAATCGTCACCTTGGGGGACTGCATCGATGCCGAGACGATTCATACGGCCACTCGGCTCAAAATTCTCGCGAACTATGCCGTGGGGTACAACAACATCGATCTTGCTGCCGCACGGCAGCATGGTCTCATCGTCACCAATACTCCTGACGTGTTAACAGATGCCACCGCCGATCTGACCTGGGCCTTGATCCTGGCAACGGCGCGCCGCG
>JAKDNQ010000216.1 GCA_030456405.1 Nitrospira sp. | reverse complement strand
ATATCGCGCGCAACTTTGCCGCTCGGACCGAAGGGCTTTTGAGGTTTTCCGTTGAGTTCGGCCTTGACGCCACCGGCGTTGCCGAGGGTCAGGGTAAATTGGTCCTGGCCTTTCCATCTCGCTCTTTCTCCGGGCCGGAGCAAGGCCTCTTGTGGGCTTCCGCCATCGATTTGAACGACGACCCAGCTCAGCTCTATCGCCTCAAGATCGAGCAACAACTGTCCCTCTGTTGCCGCAGATCCTTCAAGTGAAATCCCTCCCAGAGGTCCATCGCTCCCCAACGAGGCAGGGACCGTAGCCGCCTGCTCCGTCACCGTTGACGACGCTGTGGGGGTTGAACTACTCGACGATCCAGCATTATTTTCTTCGACCACCTTGGCTGGCGCGGGAGGTGGCTCACTCGGTTTGGTCTTGGAAGGGATAGGTGGAGCCGCGACAACCGGTGGAACGGGGGGAGCCGGGGGAACCGATTCAGCCTGCCGGGTAGGCGGCGTGTCCTGAGGTTCAGAAACCGGTGGAGCGGTTCGCTTGGCTGTGGAAACCGGCGGGTCTGAACTCGAACGACGGACCAGGAGCGACGATTGTTCCCGGCTCAAAAGGAAAATAAGCGTGAGAATCGCGATGCCGATCGCGATTGCGACGGCCTTTCGATTAGATTTGCGCTTCCGATCTTCTTCCGCCTGCCTGACTTTCAGACGTTCCCGCTCGCCCTGCTTGTCATAATAGGCGCCTGACGATTGAGTGAACCGTTGAATCGCGTCGTCTTCGTCAAGCCCCAGAGACCTGGCATAGGACCGGACAAAGCCTCGCGCGAATACTTGATCGGGCAACTTGGCGAAGTTCCCCTCTTCTAACGCCTTGACAAAATCGTTTCGAATTCGCGTCTTGGAGGCGACTTCGTCAATCGTGAGCCCCTTGGTCTCTCGCACCTGTTTAAAAAATTCGCCGATCGATTCCATGCTGGTCTCTCTACGGCTTCAGCCGTGTCAGCAACTCCTTCGCGGCAGCGGCATACTCGCCGCTCTTATCGAGCGTCATCACCTTGGTCAGCGCTTCCCTGGAACGCCGTTCGAACCCCAGATTGTAATAGGCGCGCCCCAACTCCAAGTGTAACAGCGCGGGGGGAACAGTGGGCGGATTGACGACTAAGGCGTCTTCAAACGCCTCCATCGCGCCCTGATAATCCTTCTCGTGAGCCAACAACCGACCGAGATGGAATCGCGCCAGATCCGGTGTGGCATATAAGGGATTGGCCAGCGCCTGACGAAATGCAGCGATCGACTCCGTCCATCGCCCCTGTTTCTCCAAAATCTGACCGAGATACGTATGGGCCTCCGAGTAATTCTCGTCGAGCTTCGTCGCAGCCGTCAATTCTTCTTCAGCTTGGGACAATTTACCCTGCATCGCCAGAATATGGCCGAGCCCGTATCGCGCTTCTTTGTTGTTGGGATCCAGCTTCACCGCCTTCTGAAATGACACGAACGCCTTCTGCTGATCAGACTCCAGGCTCGCAACGCCTTCTTGATAGTACCCTTTCGACTTCTGGACCGAACCGTCCGATGTGGCACAACCAGGCAACCATCCGATCGCCAGAACCAACACCAACCATGGTCGCGCAAACGGGCGAACGATCGAAGCGGCAGAGGAAGTCTGCATCATGGAATATCCTCGAAATGAGTCAACTGCTTAAAGGCTCGGAACCGTTCTTGAACCTCTTTGTAGTCCAGGATTCGCAAACGGTCAAGACTAAAGGATTCTACAGCAAATGACGCCATGACGCTCCCGAAGACAATCGCTTGCTTAAACGCCTCAATCGAACGATTACCGGTGGCCGCCAAGTAGCCTAAGAAACCACCGGCAAAAGTATCGCCGGCGCCGGTTGGATCGCGCACATCTTCAAGCGGAAAGGCCGGAGCCCCGAACACCTGCTTCTCGTTAAACATCAACACCCCATACTCCCCACGTTTGATGATGAGGTGCTTGGGCCCACGCGCAAGCACTTTTTGCGCGACCTTTACGAGATTCGAATCTTCGCCGAGCGCCCGGGCCTCACCATCGTTCACAATCAGAATATCGACCTGCTCCAACACCCGCCATAAGACGTCACGCTTGCCATTGATCCAAAAGTTCATCGTATCGCACGCGACCAACGGCGGACGAGGAAGCTTTTGCAGCACATCTAACTGTAGTTCCGGATCGATATTGCCCAAGAATAAGAGCTCCGGGGATCGATAGGACTCAGGAATCTTCGGGCGAAAGGTTTCAAAGACGTTGAGTTTCGTATCGAGTGTATGCGCTTCGTTCAACTGATGCGTGTACTCCCCTTTCCATCGAAACGTGGCCCCAGGCCTCCGTTCCAATCCGGTTAAGTCGATGCCACGGCTCTTGAGGAAGGTCAGGTGTTGCGGGGGAAAATCTTCCCCCACCACGGCAATGAGATCCACACTGGTAAAATAGCTGGCCGCAGTGGAAAAAAATGTGGCCGAACCTCCTAGGACCTCGCTCACTTCCCCGAAAGGTGTTTTCACCGTATCTAACGCGACTGATCCGACGACGAGCAGCTTCCCCATGGCTTACCGAACTCCTTTCTTCTCCAGAGTAACCCGATCCATCAACAAGGCTAGCTTCCGCCGGATTGAGGCCGGCATCCGATCCGGGGCCGTAATAATGGCATCCTGCAATGCGCGGTGACACCCACACACCTTGACATCGGCTACCGCGCGCATCGCCGTCCGCAATAGTTGCTTGGCCAGCGTGACATTCTGCCGAAGTATGGTCAAGATCGATTCGACAGTCACAGGCCCTTCTGTTTCATGCCAACAATCGTAATCGGTCACCAATGCCACCGTGGCGTAACAAAGCTCGGCCTCGCGCGCGAGCTTGGCTTCAGGAAGATTCGTCATCCCGATCACGCTCGTCCCCCATTGGCGATACAACCGCGACTCCCCTTTGGTCGAAAACTGCGGGCCTTCAATACACAGGTAGACGCCGCCCTGGTGGACAGTGGCCCCAACCGTGCTGGCCGCGTCGAATAATGCCGCGCCGAGCGAGGCGCAGACCGGATCGCCGAAGGCCACATGGGCGACAATTCCTCCCTCAAAGAAAGTCGACACTCGCCGCTTGGTGAAATCGATAAATTGATCCGGCAACACCACGTCGCCGGGCTTGATCGACTCCTTCATGCTGCCGACTGCGCTGACAGAAATCACCCGCCGGACACCCAGCGACTTCAGGGCGTAGATATTCGCGCGATAGTTGATTTCAGACGGATTGACTCGGTGGCCACGTCCATGTCGCGAGAGGAAGGCAATACGAATCCCGTCCAATTCGCCGAGCACGACTGTGTCGGAAGCTGCCCCGAAGGGAGTCTTCACCGACAGTTCCTTAACCTTCCGAAGCCCTTCAACATCGTACAATCCACTCCCACCGATGATCCCGATATCCGCACGCCCCGCGTTCCCATGCATGGTCATCATTGCCCCCCACATGTGGCGAGAAATCGATCCACCTGTTCAATCACCCGCGCGGCCGTGTGCTGGACCGATTCCGACTCCTCAATCGTCAACCACTGAATCCCCGGCTCTTTTCGAAACCACGTCATTTGCCGTTTGGAAAAATGCCGCGTGTCCCGTTTGAACCGTCGAACCATTTCAGCGGCATCATATTCGCCGGCCAAGTGCTCAGCCACCTGCCGATACCCTAGCCCCTTCATCGCCGCACTCATGCGCGGACATCCCTGAGTCAGGAGTTGCTGCGTCTCCTCAATCAAACCGTGAGCTACCTGCCAATCGATCCGCTCTTCGATACGCCGATACAGCGCGGCGCGATCTCGGTTCAATCCGATGACCAAAGCCGAAAATGGCCGCTCGGCAAATCCATGCTCCTGCTGAAACGCCGACATCCGGCGTCCGGACAGCTGATAGACCTCAAGCGCTCGGATCACTTTGGATTCGTCGCGTGGATGCAACCGTGCCGCAGTCTCAGGATCGACATCCACCAGACGCGCATAGAGGCGATCATGCCCTTGATCCTCGGCCTCCTGTTTCAGCGCCGCCCGCATAATCGGATCGGCCTGCGGCGCATGGCACAAACCCTTGAGGAGCGTCCGCACATAGAGCCCTGTGCCGCCCACCACCAACGGAAGACGGCAGTCTCCATAGAGGCGCTCGATTTCGTCGATCGCCCGGCGGCGATACATCCCCGCGTTAAACGATTCGTGAGGATCCACGAGATCGATCAGCCGATGAGGGACCGCCTGACGCACTTCCGGAGCCGGCTTATCTGTCCCGACATCCATACCACGATAGACTTGCCGTGAATCCGCCGTCAGCACGTCGGTCTCGAACACCTTGGCGACCTCGACCGCGACCAGGCTCTTTCCTACGGCGGTCGGCCCCACAATCACGATGACCGGCTGACAACGGATCTGCGATTCGGAAAGGCGGCGCATCGTCTTCACAGGAAAGGCCATTATGTCCATCCGACCCGACCGAACAGTTTGGCAAGCTCATCGGTCGAAAGACGAAACGCCGTGCGGCGCCCATGCGGGCAGGTCATGATGAACCCTTCTTGTACCCAATCGCGAATCAGC
>JAKDNQ010000056.1 GCA_030456405.1 Nitrospira sp. | reverse complement strand
AGTGACCAGTTCTTTTTCCCTTTCATTGGTAAGGACTTAGGAGTTATTTTCTTGTCCAGCGGGGTCGTTCAGGAAAAGGTCACCAGCGCATTGATTGGAGCGCTCGATGGGGCCAAAAAGAAGGGCCAATTAAAGACGGAATCCTGGCCTCAGGTGAGTCTGGATACTCCAAAACGGCCTGAATGGGGAGACCTAGCTTCGACGGTTGCCATGTCTCTCGCCCTGTCCGAACAACGAGCCCCCCACGATATTGCCCAGATCATCATCGACAATCTTGCTCACCGTGATCAGCTTTTCGACCGAGTCGAAATCGCCAGGCCTGGATTCCTCAATCTCACAGTCAAGCCAGTCATCTGGCAGGAGGTGCTGAGGGAAATCGAGAGGGAAAGGTCTGCCTACGGGCGAGCTGAATTCGGGAAACGGCGACGAGTGTTGGTGGAATATGTGAGTGCGAATCCGACCGGTCCGTTGCATGTGGGGCATGGGAGAGGCGCGGCGGTCGGGCAAGCGGTTGCGAGCATGCTCAAGGCAGTCGGCTATGATGTTATGAGCGAGTATTACATCAACGATGCCGGGAGGCAGATGAAGTTATTGGGGGCATCCGTCTACGCGCGATATGAGGAATTGTCGAACCGATCAGTCGAATTTCCTGCAGAGGGCTATCACGGAGCCTACATCACGGCTGTGGCCGAGCGGGTGAAGCAACAGTTTGGAGCCGAGCTGGACGGACGTATAGCCACAGAAGTCGAGGAGCGCTGTCGAGCCTTCGCCAATCAGGAGTTGCTGCACCTGATTCGCGAGGATCTGAAGTCCTTCGGGATCGAGTTCGAGTCCTGGTTTAGCGAGGCGTCTCTTGTGAATTCAGGGGCCGTTCAACGGGTGTTGGATGAATTGAAATCGCAACAGTTCCTCTTCGAACAGGAAGGGGCCTGGTGGTTCAAATCCTCGGCGTTCGGGGACGAGAAGGATCGTGTTGTCCAGAAACAAGATGGTGAGTATACGTACCTGGCCTCCGATATTGCCTACCACCGAGATAAATTACAGCGCGGATACGATCTTCTCATCGACGTCTGGGGCGCCGATCACCATGGGTACATTCCGCGCATGCAAGCGGTTGTGCAGGCCTATGGATATCCGAAAGATCGGCTTCGGGTCATACTGGTCCAGATGGTGAATTTATTGCGCAGTGGGAAAAAAGTGGAAATGTCGAAGCGGGCCGGCGAGTTCATTACCATGCGGGAAGTGATCGATGAAGTTGGGGCCGATGCGGCGAAGTTCTTTTTCTTGATGCGTGATTCCAGTTCGCATCTGGATTTCGATTTGGAATTGGCGAAGCAGCGGTCATCCGACAATCCCGTGTACTATGTGCAATACGCCCATGCCAGGATCGCCAGTCTCCGGCGTGTCGCGGCTGATCGAGGCATTGCCTGCCCCCTGCCGAGCGAAACGGATTTGACGGTATTGACCGACCCGGATGAATTGGGGCTGATTCGCAAACTCTCGTCGTATCCCTCAGTTCTGCAGGGCAGTGCCATGGCCTATGAGCCGCATCGGATGACCTATTACCTCCAACAATTGGCCGGCCTGTTACATACGTTTTATAACAAGCATCGGATTCTGCCTCCTGCTGCGGATCGTGATTTGGCGGCGGTAACGCCTGAGGGATTAATATCGAGTGAAGGAATGCAGAAGGAGGCGCCGACTCCAGAGCGGACTGCGGCGAGGTTGGCGTTGATGAGCGGAGTCCAGCAAGTCTTGAAGAATGGGTTCGACGTGCTTGGGGTTTCCGCACCGGAACAGATGTAGCAGGCAAGAGGGATTGTGGATTTTTCAGTTCTTCACCAGGATTGTGAGACGAGTGCGCGGGTGGGGAGGCTCAGCACTGCTCATGGTGAGATCGACACGCCCGCCTTTATGCCGGTCGGCACGCTGGGACCGGTGAAGGGGATCGATCCTGTCGATTTAGAACAGCTTGGATTTCGTCTCATGTTAAACAACGCCTATCATCTCTATCTGCGGCCTGGGCATAAGATTGTGGCTGAGATGGGTGGGTTGCACCGGTTTACGGGATGGCCGGGAGCCATCTTGACGGACAGCGGCGGATTTCAGATTTTTAGCCTTGCCAAACTCTGCAAGGTCACAGACGAAGGTGTGAGCTTTCAATCGCATCTCGATGGGTCCACACATTTCATCACGCCGGAGACTGCCATCGAGATTGAAGAAGCGTTGGGGGCCGATATCATGATGGCGTTCGATCATTGTGTGGCTTTACCGGCTGAAAGAGAAGTCGTGCGCGATGCGGTACGGCGGACGACCCTTTGGGCTCAACGTTGCCAGGCCAGCCGGCGCCGCAGGGATCAGGCCCTCTTTGGGATTGTTCAGGGTGGACTGGATGCAGATCTCCGTGTGACCTCGGCCCGCGATCTCGTCGGGCTTGGATTTGAGGGCTATGCTGTCGGCGGGCTCTCGGTGGGAGAATCGAAGTCAGAGATGTACGCCATGTTAGATGTGATTGTGCCGGAGCTGCCGGTTTCGAAACCGCGGTATTTGATGGGTGTGGGGATGCCGGAGGATTTAATTGAAGGCGCGGCACGGGGAATCGATCTGTTCGATTGTGTGGTGCCTTCGCGCCATGGACGGACCGGCTCACTCTTTACGAGTGTTGGGCGTGTGGTGATTAAGCAAGCGCGGTATGTTCGGGATGAACAGCCGATCGATCCGGCCTGCGGCTGCCCGGTCTGCGCGCGCTACTCACGCGCCTATCTGCACCACCTCTTTCAGATGAAAGAGATGTTGTCGTCGAGACTGAATACGATCCACAATCTTTGGTATTTCGCCGATCTGATGGGCCAGGTGCGGTCGGCAATCGCACAAGGGACGTTCCGGTCGTTTCGAGAAGAATTTTACCGATCTCGCGACCTGGCTGCATCGGGCGTCTCAGCTGCGGTCCTGGCGGATGGCGATGTGCATCGGCATGCAGAAGGGGATTAACTTAGTTGGAGAGGAGTTCGTATGCTCATGCAATCGGTTGTAATGGCTCAGCTGTTTGGTGGAGGGGGAACAGGAGGGTCGGGTTCCACTGCCAGCACGATCCTTTCCCTCGTTCCGTTCGCGCTGATCTTCGTCATTTTTTATTTCCTGGTTATTTTGCCGCAACAAAAACGCGCAAAGCAGCAGAAGACATTATTGGAGGCCCTGAAGAAGGGCGACAAGGTCGTCACGGCGTCTGGAATCTGGGGCACTGTGACGAATCTCGGGAAGGCGACGGTGACGTTGCAGATCGCGGATACGACGAAGATTCGCATACAACGGGATCAGATAGCCCGATTACGTGGTGGCGACGACGAGGACAAGGACAAGGACTCGTAGACTGCACAGGATAAAGGGGTACCGGACGACATGAAAAAAGTGGGTGGGCGGTTAACATTGTTGGCGCTGGTGGTGGTGCTGTCAGTGGTCTTCTTTATCCCTACTTATCAGCCTTTCTATCAGGCGTTACCTAGTTGGCTGAAGCAGGTGATGCCGAACAAAGGCATTACGTTGGGCTTGGATCTCCAAGGCGGGATTCACCTCGTCATGGAAGTGGACGAAGATCGGGCGGTCGAGATTGCCGTCGACCGATCGGTCGCGTCCCTTCAAGATGTCTTGGTCGAAAAGAAAATCCCTGTGGAATCTGTGACGCGGACGGGACCGGCTCAGATCACGATGCAGTTTCAAAATGCCGAACTCAAGGAGCAGATTCAGAAGTTGATCGACGACTATCCGATCTATAGCGAGACCGCGTCTGCTGGATCGGCTAATCGGCTGGTGTGGGAACTACGGGAGGCCGAGGCCAAACGGATCAAGGACTCTGCCATCAACCAGGCGTTGGAAACGATCCGAAACCGCATCGACCAGTTCGGCGTGGCAGAACCGATCGTGCAGCGGCAGGGATTGAAGCAGATCGTCGTACAGTTGCCCGGTGTGAAGGAGCCCAAGCGCGCCAGGGATCTGATCAAAGAAACAGCCTTGCTCGAATTTAAAATGCTCGACGAAGACAACCAGCAGAAGCTCGATCTGCCTTCCCGCATTCCGAAAGACAAAGAGGAGGAGGTTTTGAAACAGGCAGAGGCGAAGCTGCCCGCAGGCGATCAGATCCTCTTCGAGCGAGCGGTCGATAAAGACACTGGTCGGGAATATCGCATCCCCTATCTCGTAAAAAAACGAGTCATGCTGACCGGCGACGTGTTGAGCGATGCGCGCGTCTCGATCGGTCAATTCAACGATCCCTACGTCTCGATCGAATTCGACGGGAAGGGCGGTCGGGAGTTCGAACGGATTACAGGCGACAACATCAAGAAGCGCATGGCCGTCGTGCTCGACAATACGATCTACTCGGCGCCGGTGATTCAGGACCGCATCACAGGGGGCCGCGCACAAATCACCGGGACGTTTTCCATGCAAGAGGCCAACGACTTGGCCATCGTGCTTCGGGCCGGCGCCTTGCCGGCTCCGCTGAAGATCATTCAAGACCTCACGGTCGGGCCGTCGCTCGGGAAAGATTCGATCGAGAAAGGCGTGCAAGCCACGCTGTTTGCCGGCGCCATGGTGGTCATTTTCATGATCGTGTATTACCGGCTGTCCGGAGTGATCGCGGACTTTGCGTTGGTGCTCAATCTGTTGTGTTTGATTGGGGCTCTGTCTGCGCTGAACGCCACCCTGACGTTGCCGGGGATTGCTGGAATCGTGCTCACGATAGGGATGGGCGTCGATTCGAACGTTCTGATCTTCGAGCGTATTCGCGAAGAGCTAC
The DNA here is from genome assembly GCA_030456405.1 of Nitrospira sp. The sequence continues at coordinate 6,513 of JAKDNQ010000056.1, read as the reverse complement.
GATCAGGGAAAGCGGTTCGCTTGGCGGTGGATGGAGGATATGACAAGGCGCTGTTGACGATTGTCGACTCTCACGTGACCACCCTGATCACGGGGGTGGCGCTATTCCTCTTCGGCACGGGCCCGATCAAAGGATTTGCCGTGACCTTGTGCCTCGGAATCGGGATCAATCTGTTTACCGCTCTGATCGGCACCAAGGTCATCTTCGACCTCTTGAATCAACGACACAAAGTGGAACAGTTAAGCATCTAGTTCGAAGGAGCCGGCATGTTAGAGATTCTCGGGAAGACCAATATCGATTTTATGGAGAAGCGCCGCTGGGCCTTTCTGTTTTCCAGCATCATGGCGGTGCTGGGAATTGTGGCGATGGTTCAGATTGCCAGAGGATCGGCGAACCTCGGCATCGATTTCGCGGGCGGGACCGCGGTGCAGATGAAGTTTGACCAAGCGATCCGGATCGACGAAGCGAGAAAAGCTCTGGAGAGGAATGGCCTGAGCAACGCCGAGCTGCAAGAGTTCGGTCAAGAGAACAAGCTGCTGATCCGCCTGAAGGCATCAACGACCATTGAGGAAAAGGTTGCCGATCGGGTCGTGGCGGTCTTTGCGAAGGAATTTTCCTCGAACCATTTCGTCATCGATTCGAGTACGGAAATAGGACCTACCATCGGGAAGAAGCTTCAAGAAGACGCGCTCATTGCAGTCCTCATTTCTTTTGCCGGGATCATTCTCTATGTGGCGGCGCGGTTCGAACTTCGCTTCGGCGTCGCCGCGGCTCTAGCGACTTTCCACGACGTGTTAGCGGTGTTGGGCGCCTTTTATGTCCTGGATAAGGAAATTACGTTGCTTGTCATAACGGCATTGCTGACGTTGGCCGGTTATTCGATGACGGATACGGTGGTTGTGTTCGACCGAATCAGGGAGAACCTCCGGATGCGGAGACGGGAGAGCGAAGAGACCATTATCAACAATGCGGTCAACCAAGTCTTAAGCCGCACGATCGTCACCAGTTTGACCGTCGTGTTGGTGTTGATTCCTCTGACGCTGGCGGGTGGAGAGGTCTTGCATGACTTCTCACTCGCCCTCTTGTGGGGTGTAATCTTCGGGACCTATTCATCTATCTTTGTCGCGAGCCCATTGCTATTGCTTTGGCCTGGAGCATCCGGGCGGTTGCTCAAGAGAAATTAGCCCTGTCAGTGCGATAATGTCTCGGAGCGTGTGACGCGTCAGCGGATGCATACCGCCATCGTCGGTCCGTTTGTGGGCTGCGCTCTTCCACAGGCTCAGGGCGTCCCGAGCTTGTCGAGCCTTCGACCCTGATCAGGCTCGACCCCGAGCGAGATCGAGTGGTCGAGGGACGCGTCACGCATCAGGGGTTGTCGCATCCTGTTTTTGGGGCAAACCCATGACATTCTGGAGTCGGTCTCACAGTCTCCAGCATAAGATCATCGCGGCGATCGTGCTGGTCGGACTGCTCCCTCTCACCATTCTGCTTGCGCTCACGTACGTCGAGGAGCGGCGCGCGCTTCGCGAAATGACCGGAGCCAACTTCAAGGAAGTCGCCGTTGAGGCCGCTCGTCGCATCGAAATGCACGTGAGCCGCGGGATGAACGAAGCCCAGCAGCTTGCCACGACCCCCTTTCTCCACACCGCCGTGACCGAAGCCAACCGCACGTACGAGGGGAAGGATGCGCGCAGCATCCAGGGCATGATCAAGGATTGGCAGCAGCGGTGGCGGCAGCGGGGTAAGCAAAGCGAGTTTCCTCTCTTTATCAATCGCATCGTCACGAACTACCTCATCCGGTGGCATGATATCCGCCGATCGGACTATGTCGGAATTCTGGTCACCGATCAGCAGGGGGCGCTGGTGGTCAGCTCCATTCCGCAAGTGGAGTATTTTTACGGGAAGACCGCATGGTGGCAGGCGGTAGCACAGGGGGGAAGTCCTCGGGGCTATGTGAGTGAGATCGCCTTCGATCCTGCATTCGGAAGTCATGTCGTGGTGGTCGCGGTGCCCATTCTTGACAATGCCAAGGAGAGGGCAATCGGGGCCGTGACTATCTTATTACGGAGGGACACGATCTTCCATGCCATTGCCGAAGTCACGATCGGAGCGACCGGACACGCGATGTTGTTCAGTTCCGACGGTGGTCCTGTGATTTGCCCGATCCTGCCCCCGGAAGCGCATACGATCAGGCCCGAATTGATCGGCGTCCTTGGCAGAATGGAGGCTGGGTGGGCCGTTGCTGCAGACGACTCGCACGGGGGACTGAATGCCTTGATCGGGTTTGCTCCGGTCCGATTCGGCGAGAGCTTGGCCCCGGGGAGTTTGGGCGGACATCAGTGGATCACGGTAGTACGGCAGGAGCCTCAAGAAACCTATGCGCCGCTTGCCGAACTTGTGGCGAAAGTGCTGCTCTATGGATTGGTTGTGCTTGCCGTGTTATGGGGGACAGGGGTACTCGTTGCGCGCCGGATCGCCCGTCCCATTCAGTTGCTGCACGACGGGGTCGGTGAAATCGGAAGCGGGCGATTGGATCGGCGACTGGAACTGAAGACCGGCGATGAAATTGAAGGGCTTGCCGATGCGTTCAACCACATGGCGGAGAATCTCCAACGGTCGTTTGCACAGATCGAACAGCGTGTGGTGGATGTGCGGCGCCTGGAAGAAAAGTACCGCGATTTGATCGAGCACTCTCCTGAGATGATCTGCCAATTGGACCGGGGCGGTCAATTCGTTCATGTGAACAAGACAGGGATTGAGAAACTGCGGTACACCCTCGATGAGATGCTGGCGATGCGGCTCTGGGACCTCGTGCCACGCGGCCAAGAGCCTCTCGTCCTGCAATATCTTGAGCAGTTAGTCGCGCAAGGGCGCAGTTCGATGGAGACGGTGTTTCTGACCAAAGACGGTCGCCCGATCGATGTGGAAATTCACGCCACGGCGTTGATCGATCGAGAGCGGGGCGGCTTGGTTCACTCACGCGCATTTGTTCATGATGTGACCGAACGCCATCGGCTTGAGCGGCATTTGCAAGAATACACCACGAAGCTGGAACAGGCGGTATTGGAGCGGACAGAACAGCTCGTGGCCTCGCAGGCGCGGTACAAGGCGCTCTTCGACTTGGTGGCGGACTCGGTATTCATGGTGGATCTTAACGGCAGCATCGTTGCTGTCAACAAACGTGAAGAGCAAGCCCTGGGGTATGCAGAGGCGAATGTCCTTGGCCATAGCCTGCTCGAAGTGGTGCTCTCAGGTTATCACGATGCGTTGCGTGGATGGCTGAACGATGTCGTGTCCGGGCAGCGCAAAGTGTCCACTCAGGAAATCATGGTGCGTCATGCCGACGGGCAAGACATTCCGACTGAAATGGATTTGATTCGTGTCGGAGTGGCCGATCAGCTATTGGTCATGGTGCAGTTGCGGGACATTACCGATCGGAAACGGCTTGAACGGCAGTTAGAGACGTACAGAGAGGAGCTGGAACATAACGTACAAGAGCGCACCAGAGAAATTGAAGAGACCAAGCAGTATCTCGAAAATCTTCTCGAGAACGCCAACGATGTCATTTATACCCTCGATACCGAACAACGGTTTACCTATGTCAACAGTAAGATCGAAGCATGGGGCTACCGGAAAGACGATCTGATCGGGCGCCCGTACCTTGCGCTGCTCTCCAAGCGCCATAGAGGGAAGCGTCTCAAAAGCACCTTGGATATCGGGGCGAAGCAAGTCTATGAGGTCGAAGTCGTGACACGCAAAGGGGAGCCGAGGGTTGTGATGGTGAGTGTGTCCCCGCTGCATGGAGTTGAGGGCATGATCCTGGGCGTGCTGGGCATTGCGCGCGACATGACGGAGACGAAGAAATTGGAGCAACAGATCAGGAACTCGGAGAAACTGGCATCGGTCGGAAAGCTTGCCGCAGGGGTGGCGCACGAAATCAACAACCCTCTGGGGGGTATCCTGAACTGCCTCTACAACTTGCGGAAGGGAACGCTGTCGCCTGGGCGGCAAGAGGAATATTGGGCGTCGATGGAAGACGGCGTACGGCGTGTGCAGAAGATTGTTCGTCAGCTCCTCGATTTCTCTCAGCAGCACGAGCCGGCGTTCGCGTTGACGGACATCAATCACGTTGTGGATCGGGTCCTGGTCTTGACGACGCATCTCTTTGCTGCGAACAGAATCCTGTTGGAAACGGGATTCGGTCAGGGGTTACCGAATGTGATGGTCGATCGGCATATGATTGAGCAGGTGTTGATGAACTTGGTGTTGAATGCGGTCCAAGCGATGAAAGACGGAGGCGCGCTGACGATTCGAACATCTGTGGTTGAGGGGGTCTGTCTGATCGAAGTTCACGATACCGGATCGGGTATTGCGCCGGCAGTCCTGCTGAGGATTTTCGACCCGTTCTTTACGACGAAGAGCGAAGGCGAAGGAACCGGTCTCGGCCTGTCGGTCAGTCTGGGTATTGTTGAGCGCCATGGTGGGAAGATCCTGGTTGACAGCGAAGTCGGTAGGGGAACGACCTTCACCCTCTGTCTGCCTGTTTCCAGAGACCGTACGTTGATGGAGCGAGTGTCATGAAGGGACTCAAGATCCTATTGGTCGATGACGAGCCGCTGATGCGGCTATCGATGGTCGATGCGTTGGAGACGGTCGGCCATGATATCGAGGCCGCCGCGTCCGGCACGGAAGGGATCGGCGCCATCCGTCAACGGCCGTTCGATCTGATAATCACCGATCTGCGGCTACCCGGCGCGGACGGGCTCGCCGTGCTTGCAGCAGCCAAAGAGCAGTCGCCCCATACAGAAGTCGTGATGATTACTGCGCATGGATCGGTAGAAACAGCAGTCGGCGCGATGAAACTCGGCGCGTTCGACTACATCACGAAGCCGTTCCAGATGGACGAATTGTTGTTGATCGTCGAGCGGGTAGGCCGCGTCGTAACCTTGAGGCGAGAAAATCAAGATCTCAAAGCGGTGCTGGAAGATAAGTTCAGTTTTGGAGGCATTCTCGGGGCAAACAACCACATGCGGGCCGTGCTCGAGAAGATCAAGCTAGTGGCCGGAACAGATTCGACGACGTTGATCCTCGGAGAGAGTGGAACCGGCAAAGAATTGGTGGCGAACGCCATTCATCAAAACAGCCCGCGCAGCCAATACCCCTTGATCAAAGTCAGCTGTGCGGCGCTTCCGGAAACCCTATTGGAAGCGGAACTCTTCGGCCATGAGAAGGGGGCGTTTACGGGGGCGCTGCGACAGCGGCGAGGACGGTTCGAGCTGGCCCATCGGGGCACGCTCTTTCTCGATGAGGTTGGGGAAATCTCACCGGTCATCCAAGTGAAACTCTTGCGCGTCCTTCAGGAACGGCAGTTCGAGCGTGTTGGAGGAAACGACACGATTCACGTCGATGTGCGCTTGGTCTGCGCGACACAGAAAGATCTTCGGAAGGAAGTGACTCAAGGGCGGTTTCGGGAAGATCTGTTTTATCGGCTCAATGTCGTCCCGGTGGTGATTCCGCCGTTGCGTCAGCGGCAGGAAGATATCATGGTCATTGCCGAGCATGTGTTGAAGACCTGCGCGGGCAAGATGAACAAAACCTTGAAAGGGTTTTCCTCCGCGGCGAGCGAGCTCTTCTTGCGCTATTCATTTCCAGGGAATGTGCGGGAGCTTGAGAATATGGTTGAGCGTGCTGTTGCGCTGGGGCGTGATCGTGAAGCGGTCCAACCGCAAGATTTGTGTGGGTTCCAGTCCTGTCCGTATACGGGCGGGACACCGCAAGAGTCTTGCGGATTCTGTAGTGAAGGGCTGACGGGGCAGAAGCGGGGGGCGCGTCCACTGACCTCGCTGGCGACGGCGCGGGAGCAGTTCGAGAAAGACTATATTGTGTCGGTGCTAGAGCGTGTGGACGGCAGCCGCACGACCGGCGCAAAGATACTCGGTTTGTCGCGCAAAGCGCTGTGGGAAAAGTGCAAACGCTACGGCATTCCATCCGCGCGCGGCGAGTCGGGCGCCGAAGAAGAGTAAGGGATGGAGGCTGATGATCTTCTGTGCTCGCGCAACGCGCGGTCGCGGACTCCCCTCGTTGGACGCGCGCAGTGGAAGACCAATCAGTCCCCATCCCTAGAGAGAGAATGAGCGAGCTTTGAAGATGGGACAGGAGTGGCTAGGCGCCCTTCGTGCTCGCAGAGGGTGGAGGAGGAATGGCACCCGTGCTGATCCCTTGCTCCCGGAGCGCGCACGATCAGAATGTGCTCGCTCGACGGACGCAGTGGGACCAACACGGGTGCCATTCATGGGAACGTGAAATGAGCAAGCTTGGAAGGATCAAATAGATGGAAAGTGCTCGGTTGGGACAAGAGTGCGTCTCGGCGCGCTCGGGGTTGGATGGGTGAGAATGTTGCGCGCAGCAAAGGGCAGCTTTGGCCGCTCCCTTAGTCGATGTGTGGAACAGAGGAAGGGGGCTGATGATCTTCTGTGCTCGCGCAACGCGCGGCCTCAGAATGCCCTCGTTGGA
>JAKDNQ010000215.1 GCA_030456405.1 Nitrospira sp. | reverse complement strand
AGGAGGCAGGACAGACGGCGGGTTTGGCAGACAAACTTGACCTGTTCGGATTTTTCCCCGGCGGCGATCACGTCCCCTTCAAGGAGGCAGGTGTCCCAACCATCACCGTCGTGAGCGGCGGAATTCACCCATACTTTCATCAGCCCACCGACACCGCCGACACAATCAATCCGGATATTTTACATACCGTGGCTCGGTACGTCCTATCGTTGGTGTGGCAACTATCCAATTCGCCATGATTGCGGCGCTAGGGGATGTCGTCGAGAATCGTCGATTGAATCGATGGCAACGGCGCGGTTTGGCGGGGAGGGCCGGGAAGGACAGTCGGCGACCCGACCTGGTTGGCCCCTTGTATGAGTCCGATCGAGAGCTGTGGTCCGAACGTGGTCACAGCCCCACTCCATGCCTGGCCGGTCGTGGGATTCCGAAAGCTGAACGATTGAAAATTATTCCCGGGGTTATACAAAAATCCCTGTGTGCCCTGATTGTCGATATAGAGACTCCCAATGCCTGGCCCCTTGAATAGGGGCGCAACCCCTCCGTCGAATGAACGAACGCTGGAGATCGATTGACCCCAGGCCTGGGAGTTCAGCAACAGGAACGTGAACAACAGGAGGGCCGGCACAGCCATCACCGCAAAACACATCATTGCTCGACGACTCATTCTCATGACCCGATGGGTCTGGAGGCTCATTGCAGATAGGCGATGACAGGTTAGCATGGAATCATTATAGTACCGCCGATATTCCTTGTCGATCAAAGGAGGGAGCCATGGAGCAGAGGATCACATCAGAGAGATGGTGGCGCACATGTAGCTATGCCGTCGGCATTGGACTCATCCTGTCGCCTGGACTCAGTTGGGGGCTAGAGATCGGCAAACCACCGCGCGCGGAACGACAGGAAACTATCTCCCTCGCCGACGCAGCCCTTCAAGCGCTGAAGCACAACCTGGAGATCACGATCAGCCGCCAGACGAAGGAGAGCCGGCAAGCCGACATCACCGTCGAACAAGCCAAGTTCGACCCAACGTTGAGCGTGAACGGCCAATACAACCGAACGGTAAACCCGCTCAACCGACCGGTGTTCGGCTCAACTGACTTCGACTTGACCCAGATTAGGACATTTGATCAACGCAACCATTCTGTCACATTTGACGCAACGACCAACCTGATTACCGGCGGCAACATCGACCTGAACTATAGCCCCGCGCGAACAAGTGTGAACCAGAATCTGGCCAGGGGGTTTCTGTTCAACCCTTCCTATACAGGTGGTCTCGCGCTCACCCTCACGCAACCGCTCCTCCGCAACGCGGGTATTGACATCACCAAGACCTTCATCAGCATCGCGCAGAATAATGCCGTTGTGGAAGAACATGTCTTTCGCGATCGGGTCCTCACCGTCCTGGCCACAGTGGAACAAACCTACTGGGAAGTCGTCTTCGCCAATGAGAATCTGAAAGTGGCCGAAGCCGCCATGAAAGCGGCGCAGGAACTCTTGTCCACCAATCGCGCGAAGGCCAAGGCCGGCATCATGTCGATCGTCGATGTCTTGCAAGCCGAAGCGGCCGTCGCATCGCGGGTCGAGCAGGTACTGGTTGCGGAGAAAACGATTCGAGACCAGGAAGATCAGTTGCGCAGACTGCTCAATCCTTCGGAAGAAGATCTACGTCAAGACTTGCGCCTGACCCCGCTCGACCAACCGGTCGTGACCCTCGAACCCATCAGCCTGGAAGAAGCCATCGACACGGCCATCGAGCAGCGGCCGGAAATCGTTCAAGCGATGAAGAATATGGAGACGAGTGAGCTCAATACTAAGTTTGCCAAAAATCAGATTCTCCCGACCCTCTCGTTCCAAGGAACCATGGGATTGGCCGGGCTGGGGAAAGACTACGGCGATTCGTTGAACCGAAACCTCAGCGGCGATTACTATAATTATGGCGCGGGCCTCGTCTTAAGTTACCCACTCGGCAACCGCTCAGCCTGGAGTACCTATAACAAACGGCAGTTGGAGGCCAGGAACGCCGAAGCGTCGCTCGCGAGTGTGCGGCAGCAGATCATCGTGGGTGTGCGTGAAGCAGTCCGGCGCGTCCAGACGGATTTTAAACGGATCGAAACGACTCGATCGGCTAGAATCATGGCAGAGAAGCAGCTGCAAGCTGAGCAAGAACGCCTAAAAGTGGGGCTCAGCACCACGCGCTTTGTCCTCGACTTCCAACGAGATCTCGCGACGGCTCAAGGGAACGAGTTGCGCGCCACGGTCGACTACAACAAATCGCTCTCCAACCTCGCGCGGCACAAGGCCACCACACTCGACCGTTATCACCTCCAGCTGAACTGACACCCTCTTGATGGCGCCTGAGCCAGATCGGTCCGTGCCGCAGACTCAGGCCAAAGAATGGGGAGCAGCCCTCGCGCTGCTCCCCACCGCCGCCACCGTCTGCTTCTACGCCTTTCCCCCTCCGATTCAAGAACAGCCCCTGGTTCAATTTGTGCCACAGCTCGTCGCCTACGTTGCACTAGGCTTCTGGGCCTTGCACAACCACGACTTTGTATCTCGGCTTGGGCTGGAGAAAGGAAAAGTCCGGGATGGCCTCCGCTGGGGACTCCTGACCGGCCTGCTGCTCGGCTGCCTGAATACCTTCGTGATCCTCTCGGCCTATCCGTATTTTGGTTATGACATCAACTTCCTCAAGAACACGCTACATGGCAGACTCCCTCTCTTCGTCATGCTCCCCTGGTTCATCTGTGGCATCGCTTTGTTTGTGGAACTGAATTTTCGCGGCTTTCTTCTCGGACGGCTGGCTGCGCTTAAATCGCAGCGATGGAACTCCGGCTTCGCCCAACGATTTTCGCCACTGGCCCTCATCGCCAGTTCTCTGGTATTTGCATTCGATCCCTTCATGGTGAATACGTTTCAGTACCTCCACTGGATCGCCGTATGGGACGGGCTGATTTGGGGAGTGATCTATCTGCGCACAAGGAATCTCTTTATCACGATTGTCGCGCATGCAGTTGAAGTTATCGTGATGTACAGTTCGGTGAAATTCGCATTGTCATAGAAAAAGCGGTCTCACTCAACAAGGAGCAACGCGATGAGTGAACTCGGTAAGTATGCGCTCTATTTCATTCTTGGTGGAACGATTGTCAGTGTCTCGACGTATCTAGGGTCCCAAGGCAAATCGTTCCTCGCCGCCTTTGCCAGCACCTTTCCCGCCATCACCGGGGCCACATTCATCCTGATCTACCTGAACGGTGGTAACGAGGCGATCGTCAGCTACGCAAAGAACTTGCTGTGGTTCGTTCCGCCCTGGACGGTCTACGTCGTTTCCATGATCGCAGGTATCCCTCGCTTCGGCTTCTGGCCCTCAATGATCGGCTCACTCGTGCTGTATTTAGGCTGCGTGGGGCTGGTGAAGATAGTGATTCGATAAGTGCCGACCCTGCGAATTTGACACCTTGCCAAAGGAGACATCATTGTGTACACTTTTATTCTCCGTCGCCGAATCCCACGCAATTCATCACGAGGCATGACATGACCAAGACCATGTCGCTCAAACAAGCTCGATCCCGATTCTCCACACTCGTCGACAAAGCCGATCGCTTGTCCGAACGATTCATCGTGACGAAAAACGGAACCCCGAAAGCCGTCGTCATGGGTGCTGAAGAGTTTGAAAGCTGGGTAGAGACCTTAGAATTGCTTTCCAATCCGAAAGCGGTCAAGGCGCTCCAGCAAGGGTTAAAGGACGCCAAGGCCGGGAAGGTTCGGTCCTTCAAGGATGTGTTCGGCGAAGATCAGTGAAGCAGATCCGACTCACCCATCAGGCCGTCAAAGATATTGAGGCCTTCGATTCGGGAATCCGCGAACGAATCAAGGAATCGCTCCGCTACCTGGCCGACCATCCCCGCGAAGGCAAGCCGCTGAAAGGCCGATTCCAGAAAGACAAAGTGTGGTCCTACCGTGTCTGGCCTTATCGTATCCTCTATCACACAGTAGGCGAATGGCTGGAAATCCTTTCTATTGAGCACCGCAAAGATGTGTACCGATAGCAGCCCTTAGCCTGCGTTAATGAAACTCCCCGCAGGAGGCTCAAAATGGCTGTCCAGAAAGGCCGCAGCGAGTGAAGGGCCGAAGCGCACCCTCTGGGGCGCACGGTGCGACGAATAAGGAGCACCACGTCTGTGCGCGCCGCCGAGTTAGTGAGGCGGCTGGGTCCCCGTTGAGGGCCTGAACGATGCGAGAACGAAGCTGGCGGGCATTTCCAGCCCCCTGCTACTCCACGACGATTGCCGTGCCGCTCGCACTGACCATCAACATGGTGCTGTTGGCGCCGATCGTTTCATAGTCGAGATCGATGCCGACAATGGCATTGGCGCCCAGATGCTCAGCTTGCTCGCTCATTTCACCCAGCGCAATATCTTTGGCCTTGCGCAGCTCGGCTTCATATCCCCCCGATCGCCCGCCGACGATATCGCGAACCGACGCGAAAAAATCCCGAACGATATTCGCGCCGAGAATGGCATGCCCGGCAACCAATCCTAAATACTTGACGGTCTTCTTTCCCTCAAGACTCGGTGTTGTTGAAAGAATCATCCGTCTCTCCTCC
>JAKDNQ010000214.1 GCA_030456405.1 Nitrospira sp. | reverse complement strand
TCTGGGACGCCATGAAGGTGACGTTCAAGCATATGTTCCACAAACCCATCACGTTCCAGTATCCACGGGAACAGCGCACCATTCCCGACACCCACCGTGGGGCGCTCGCGCTCTTACGCTATGACGATCACCAGGAACGCTGCGTGGGCTGCGATCTCTGCGAAGCGGCTTGTCCATCCCGCTGCATCAAGGTCATCAGCTCAGAAGACGCGTCGCGGCCGCTGCAGCGATTTGCCAGCGAGTTTTACATCGACATCACCAAATGCGTCTTTTGCGGCTACTGTGTCGAGGCCTGTCCTGTCAACGCATTGGCCATGACGAAGATGTACGAATTTTCAACCCACGACAAACGCACCTTGATGTTCGACAAGAAAAGGCTGTACGAAATCGGCGAGCGTCATCTCGAAGACGCGAAAAAATACCTGTATGCGCACAATCAGGAAAAGAATGTTGAGGAAAGCCGGGAATATCGGTATTACTTCCCGCAATCGGTACTCAAGCCGACCCAACCACCACCCAAGCATCTGAGCTAAGCAATCGATGGTTTTAGTCTTTTTCGCCTATTTCGCACTGGCCAGTATTGCTGCGGGGGTCTTAACCGTTTCGCTCAAGCACCCGGTGCATTGCGGCCTGGCGCTCCTGGCGCTGTTAGTCCATGTTTCTGGACTCTTTATTCTCCTCAATGCCGAGTTCCTCTGGGCCGTACAGATCATCGTCTACGCCGGCGCAATTCTCGTCCTGTACCTCTTCGTCCTGATGCTCATGAACTTGAAGACCGACGACCGATATTTCCACTCCTCATACCTGTACTTTCTCGTTCCGGGAGCCATCGGGTGCTTGTTCGTGTTGGCCCTTCTCATCCAATCACCCTTCGGAGGCACAAAAGGAGACGCCACGACCGAGGCGATACTCGAGAACGGCGATACCCACGCAGTCGGGATCAAAATGTTCAGCGAGTATCTGTTGCAGTTCGAAATCGTCGGGGTGTTCCTGCTGGGCGCCGTCATCGGAGCGATCGTGCTGGCAAAAACACCGAAATCGGCCAACAAAGAACGTAAGGCGTAAGGGGTTAGACGTGAAGGGACGAGCGACAGCGGAAAAGACAAGAGTTTTCACGCCTCACGAATCATTATGATTCCACTCAGCGCCTATGTGGCCGTCAGTGCCGTGCTCTTTATCACCGGCCTGCTCGGCGTCTTAATCAGACGGAACTTCATCATCGTGCTGATGTCCGTCGAGATCATGTTGAATGCGGCGAACATTAACCTCATCGCCTTTTCCCATTACTTGGAATCCATGGCAGGCCAACTGGTCGCGCTCTTTATCATAGCCATTGCCGCTGGGGAAGCGGCGATTGGGTTAGCCATCATCATCGTCGTATTCCGTGGAAAGATCTCCACAAACGTGGACGAGATGAACTTCTTAAAGTGGTAACGTGACAGATCTGCTCATCAAGCTCATTCCGCTGTTTCCCCTGCTGGCCGTGATCCTGAACGGGTTCCTCGGCAGGCGGTATTCCCACGATACGGCGCACCGGCTTGCCTGGGGATCGGTGGGATTGTCGTTTCTCAGCGCCATCGCCGTGTTTGTCGATATCATACGAACCGGTCGGTCTCATGAAGTGATCGCCTATCAATGGATCTTCGGCGGCGACCTCACCATCAATCTCGCCTATCTCGTGGATCCGCTCACGTGTGTCATGCTGCTCGTCGTCACGGGAGTCGGACTCCTGATCCACATCTACTCCGTCGGCTACATGCATGGAGAAAGCGGATTCACGCGATTCTTCACGTATATGAATCTCTTCATGGTCTCCATGTTGCTTCTCGTTATGGGGAATAACTATGCGGTGCTCTTCATCGGGTGGGAAGGGGTAGGACTCTGCTCCTATCTGTTGATCGGCTACTACTACGACAAGGTGTCCGCGGCGAAGGCTGCCTCGAAAGCCTTTGTGGTGAACCGCATCGGCGACGCAGGATTCCTGCTGGCTATTTTCCTCGTTTTTGTCAATTTCAAGACGCTCGATTATACAAAAGTCTTCGCCCAGATCGGCCTGCTTTCGCCTGAAATGGCCACAGCGATCGCGCTTTGTCTCCTCGTGGGGGCAGTGGGCAAATCAGCCCAGATCCCTCTCTACACCTGGCTCCCGGACGCCATGGAAGGTCCCACACCCGTCAGCGCGCTCATCCATGCGGCGACGATGGTGACAGCCGGGGTCTACATGATCGTGCGGAACCATGTCATTTTCGATTCATCGCCGACGGCCATGGCGATCGTCGGCATCATCGGCGGAATCACCGCCTTGTTTGCCGCCACGATCGGCCTGGTGCAAACAGACATCAAGCGCGTCTTGGCCTATTCGACGGTGAGCCAGCTCGGGTACATGTTTCTCGGGTGCGGGATCGGAGCATACACGGCCGCCATCTTCCACCTCATGACCCATGCCTTCTTCAAGGCCCTCTTGTTCCTCACGGCTGGATCCGTCATCCATGCGCTCTCGGGTGAACAAGACATTCGAAAGATGGGAGGACTCAGTTCGAAGATCCCCTGGACCCATCGGCTGTTTCTCATCGGCACCATCGCTATTGCCGGCATTCCTCCTCTGGCAGGTTTCTGGAGCAAGGATGAAATCCTGGCCCATGCCTTCACGCATCACCATTATCTGCTGTATGGGATGGCTGCTGTCGGCGCGCTCTTGACCTCCTTCTACATGTTCCGTCTGATGTATCTGACCTTTTATGGCAGGTCTCGTATGGACCATCATACGGAGGAACATGTCCATGAATCTCCAATGGTGATGGTCGGCCCCCTGATGGTGTTAGGTGTGCTGTCCATTCTTGGTGGGTTCCTGGGGTTTCCCCCTGAACAGGGCTGGCTCCATCAGTTTCTTGAACCGGTCGTAGGTCTCGGAGGAGAGCATGCCGTGAGCGCCGGACTCGTGCTCATGCTCATGATGATTGCGACAGGCATCGCGTTGTTAGGCTGGGCCCTCGCGCACTATTTTTATAGCGTGAATCTCTCGGCGCCGGATCGCCTGGCGGAACAATTCAAAGCTGTCTACACGACCCTGCTCAACAAGTACTACGTCGATGAGCTCTATGACTTGCTATGGGTAGAACCGACCAAGAAGTTGGGACGTCTCCTCGATTGGTTCGACCGCTTCGTGATCGACGGCCTCGTCCATGCTGTCGCACAGCTGGCCGAGTTGGCTGCGGCCGCTTCGACATGGGCGGAAAAATACGTGATTTATGGGGGCCTCAACGTGATCGGGTACGGCAACCATCTCGCCGCACGCCAATGGCGGCAGCTGCAGAGCGGGATGGTTCATCACTATGCTGCCGTCATTGTGGCAGGAATTTTCCTGTTGGCAGTCATTGTTCAGCTCATTCTGCAACTGTAGCGTACTGAGATGTTAGAAGAATTGGCATCAACATTCCCGATTCTCACCTGTATTCTGTTTCTGCCCGTCATCGGGGCCGTCGTCCTGTGGCTGTTCGACGACGAAGACATGGTGAGAACGTCCGCCTTGACGGTTGCGCTCATGGAGCTGGCCCTCGCCATATTCGTACTGTTGCGATTTATTCCCGAATCGGCCGCCATGCAGTTTTCCGAACATGTGCCGTGGATTCCTTCCCTCGGAGTCAGCTACCACCTCGCGGTGGATGGCATCAGCGTCCTGTTCGTCGGACTCACCGCATTCCTTGCTGTCCTGATCATCATCTATTCGTGGGACACCGTCCGCCATCAAGTGAAGCTCTACATGATGGCGCTCCTCGCCCTCGAAACGACCACAATGGGGGTCTTCCTCTCCATCGACCTGATCCTCTTTTTTGTGTTCTGGGAACTGATGCTGATCCCCAGTTATTTTTTGATCAAACTTTGGGGTGGAGGGGCCGAACGGCATTACGCCGCGTTGAAATTCGTCCTCTACACCTTGCTCGGCAGCGTCTTCATGTTGGTAGGCATCGCCCTCCTCGACATCAATTATCACCAATGGGCGATGCTCCGCCATATGGAGCCGACTTACTCATTTGACTTATTGCAGCTGCTCTCAGTCCCGATCCCATTCGGCCAACAAGTCCTCATTTTCTGGCTGTTGTTCCTCGGGTTCGCGTTCAAGGCTCCGGTGTTTCCCTTCCACACCTGGCTTCCAGACGCGCTCCTCGAAGGTCCGATCGGCATGGCGGTGGTGCTGGCCGGGCTGAAACTTGGGACATTCGGTTTCATCAGGTTTAGCATTCCGTTGCTCCCGGACGCATCGAAAAGTCAGACCGTCGTCGCAATCACCATGGCGCTGGGATTGGCGGCGATTCTCTATGGGGCCATCATGGCGCTGATCCAGCAAGATTTTCGACGGCTCCTCGCGTTCAGCAGCATCAGCCATCTCGGGTTCGTGGTGATCGGCCTGTTCGCCCTCAACTATCAAGGCCTTCAAGGCAGCTTGCTCACCATGATCAACTTGGGATTCAGCACAGCCGGGCTGTTCTTTATCGCAGGCTTTCTCTACTCACGGCAGCAGAGCACCCAGCTGACCTCATTCGGCGGCATGGCGAAACAGACTCCCTTGCTCGCGAGTTTTTTCTTGTTCATTGGGCTGGCATCGATCG
>JAKDNQ010000005.1 GCA_030456405.1 Nitrospira sp. | reverse complement strand
CCGCCGTCATCGCCGCGAGTCTGGGGGCCAAAGTGGCCTTGATCGAGAAACATTTGATGGGTGGGGACTGTTTGAATGTCGGTTGTGTGCCATCGAAAGGCATCATTCGCGCGGCAAGGGCCTGGGCTGATTTGCGGAACGCCGGGGAGTTCGGCCTGCATATCCCTCCCGGGGTGAAGTACGACTTTGGCGCGGTCATGGCGCGCATGAGAAAGCTTCGAGCGCAGATCAGCCACAACGATTCGGTTCATCGCTATACGAAGTTAGGCGTGGATGTGTACATCGGCAGCGGACACTTTACCGGCGCCGATACCATTCAGGTCGAAGGACCGGCCGGTCATCGCACCCTCACCTTTGCGAAAGCGGCTGTCTGTACCGGGGCACGGGCCTCGACGCCTCCGACACCGGGGTTGAAAGAGGCGGGCTATCTCACCAATGAAACAGTATTCTCGCTGACGGAACTGCCGCCACGTATAGGGGTGATAGGCGCCGGCCCTATCGGTTGCGAGCTGGCGCAATCGTTTGCCCGCTTCGGGAGCCAAGTTTCTCTCATTGAAACGATTCACGGCATTATGCCGAACGAAGACCGCGATGCTGCGGATATTGTCGAACGGCAGATGCTGCGCGATGGGGTAACGCTGCTCTGTTGTGGGAGAGATCTCAAAGTCAGTAGGACGGATAGCGGCAAGCGGCTCACGGTCGAGTCACATGGCCAGCAGTATGATGTGACGGTCGACGAGATTCTGGTTGGTGTCGGACGAACTCCGAATGTGGAGGGTATCGGGTTGGAAGCCGTCGGTGTCGAGTGCGACAAGAATGGGGTCAAGGTGAACGAGCGACTGCAAACGACCAATCCAAGAATTTTTGCCGCAGGCGACATCTGCTCGCGCTACAAGTTTACCCATGCCGCCGATGCCATGGCGCAGATCGTCATTCAGAACGCCCTATTCCCACATCCCTTCGGCTTGGGCTATGCCAGCGTCGAATCCTTGATCATGCCCTGGTGCACCTTCACAGAACCGGAAGTCGCGCATGTCGGGATGTACGAGAAGGATGCAATAGAGAAGGGTATTGAGGTTGAAACCTACACGTACAAACTGAATGAAGTCGATCGTGCGATTCTGGACGGAGAAGATGAAGGGTTCGCACGAGTGCATATCCAGAAAGGCTCCGACAAGATCCTGGGCGCGACGATTGTCGCGGCCCATGCGGGCGACCTGATCGGCGAGTTTTCCGTTGCGATGAAAGCCGGCGCCGGAGCGAAGACCATCGCCGGTACCATCCATCCCTATCCGACACAGGCCGAAGTCAATAAGAAGGCCGTGAATCTCTGGCGCAAAGCGCATTTTTTGCCAGGGACGAAGAATCTGTTGATGAAGTTGTTCGCATGGATGAGAAGGGGATGAGGGCAGACGTGGTTGCCTTCCTTGCTCGCAGAACGCGCACGATAAGAATGTGCTCGTTCGATGCGCGCAGTCGAAGTCGAACCATGCCTGCCCTCAAAGAGGGAAGCGGCAAGATGCTGATTGCGATGGGCGTACTTCTAGCGACGTGGCTGTTGATTGCTCCGGGATTTCTCTGGGCTCAGAGCGGGGGAGTGCTTGAAGTGGGCAAATTTTCAGCCAGTCAGGTCGGGCAGGCGATGCCCGATGGATGGAAGCCGCTTACTTTTAAAAAGATACCCAAACATACCTCTTATGAAGTGGTGAAGGATGGAGATGTGACGGTTGTGAAGGCCGTGAGCGAGGCTTCGGCCTCCGGTCTGACCAAGCCGGTGGTGATCGACCCGAAAGAATACCCGATCGTCCGGTGGCGCTGGAAAATCGACAATGTGTTGAAGGGCAGCGACGTGACCCTCAAAGAGGGCGACGACTTTCCGGCTCGACTCTATATCACCTTCGAATACGATCCCGACAAGGTCAGTTTTGGCAAGAAGCTCAAGTTCAAAGCCGGGCAGGTTCTGTTCGGCGATATTCCCATCGCCGCCTTGAACTATATTTGGGAAACAACGACACCGGTCGGCACGATCGTCGAGAATGCCTATACCGATTTTGCCAAGATGGTCATCGTCGAAAGTGGAACTCAAAAGGTGGGGAGGTGGGTCGACGAAGAGCGGAATATTTATGAAGACTACAAGAAGGCGTTCGGGGAAGAGCCGCCGATGATTAATGGGGTCGCGATCATGAGCGATACGGACAATAGGAAAGAGAAAGCCACGGCCTACTACGGTGACATCGTTTTCAAGAAGGCGGCCCAATGAAGCTCCCCGCAGCAAGCTGCGGGGTATCTTGCGAAATTCTCCGAAGCCGCTACCCTCCTTCGCCAAGGCTACGGAGGGTTCTCCTCGCCTTCATCCCCGCAGCAAGCTACGGGGTATTCGGCGAAGGAGAATAAACTGCTCGCAACGGATGCTCCAACCTGGCGCCTGCCTCTGTCAATATCCCTGTAAGAGCATCCTGGTTACACCGACAGACTCCCATGCGTTGGATCGTCTGTCTGCTCACAATCCTCCTCAGTGGTTGCCATGGTGTATCGCTATTTGAGCGACCCACGGCAGAGGCTCCCCCACCCATCATGCTGTTGTGGGAGCGCTATCACCAATGTCTCGTCACCACCGATCCCACCGTGTTGGTCCTGATCATTGACCAGCTCGAGCGCGTGATGCCGGCGGGAGCGGAACCTCCGTCCTGGATGAGGTCGTGGGGAGACCACGTGATGAGCCAACCGCTCCGTACGGTGGTCGACCCCGGAGCGCTCGGAGCTGCTTGCACCATCAGGGCTGCTGTGGTGATGACCGAAGCTGAGCATGTGATTGAAGCGCGGGCGCTATATCAGCATGTGCTTGCGCGATATTCGAACCGAGACTTGGACTACTATGTCGATCAGGCTCAAGAAGCGCTGGTCGGCCTTCAAATTTCTGCTTCCGCCGTTGTCGCGCTCCGTCCCAATCGTGCATTGCCACGCTGATTCCCAACGCAATCGTCCGTTCCGTTATCGCGTCGCTGATCAACTGTGTAAGACGCGGTCGAGTTGCGCGACCAATACTCAAGATTGTGAGGTGACCAATGAAGACGACGATCTACTGGACCATGCAACACAGTCGGCAAGCCGTGCATGAATTCCGTCTTCGGACTACCTATTGGTGGCTCAATCAGCAAGTGGAGTTCCTGGAATGGTGGCTGCGCCAGGAATCCATGATGCCATCCATCCATGCAATCCAAGTCTACGCCGACGTCGGTCGGTCAAGGAAGTCAGCATGCCGTGCATCCGATGTAATGGACGTGCGTGAACGTTCAGTGCTATGACCGGGTCGATGAGCGGTCCATTGCGCTGGGAGTCTGGCGCTGGTGGTCACGGTGCCCGACGTGCAGCACGATGGTGTATGAGCGTGCTGAGAGCCTTGCTGCCGACGCATCTGCACGCATCGACTGCACGAATGCGCTGTCGATTTTTTAGCAGGATGCTCAAAAAGGCTGTTCAGCAAGGCCGCAGCGAGTGAAAGACCGGAGGCATACCCTCTGGGGGTACGTTGAGGATCTGAGCGATGCGAGAACGAAGCTGGCGGACTTTTTCAGCATCCTGTTAGACGACCATGAAGGAGGACATTATGCATTGTCGCGCCTGTCATCGTGCGATGCTGAGTACCAGCAGCCAAGTCATTGAGGATGAGAAGGGCGCCATGACGATTACTCGATGGCGCTGTCGGCCTTGCCATGAAACGACTGAAGAGATTTGGTTGAGTGCCGGCTATCGTGGCCCCGATCCAACGCGGATTTGCTATGCAGTCGCATCGCAGCCGACGTCTTATGCCACGATCCCGGCGCGTGTGCGCATCAAGAAGAGAGCCTACGCCTATGCGGGTGTCATCTGATATCGTGCGAGAGCATTGGCCTGAGTATCTGATGGAGGCGGCAGGCCTCGGCTTCTTTATGATCTCCGCCGCTGTCGTGACCGCGCTGCTCGAGTATCCTCATTCACCGCTGTATGCACTGCTCCCCGATCCGTTCATTCGACGAACGCTGATCGGAATGGCCATGGGACTCACGGCGATCGGGATTATCTATTCTCCGTGGGGAAAACGGTCCGGGGCGCATCTCAATCCCGCCGTCACCATGACGTTCTTCCGGCTTGGAAAGATTCACGGCCTGGATGCGCTCTTCTATGTGCTCGCGCAATTCATCGGCGGCTTGATCGGGTTGCTCGTAGCCGCGAGGGTGATTGGAATGGCGATCGAACATCCGACCGTCAATTACGTCGTCACAGTACCGGGGCTCGATGGGACATGGATCGCGTTCGTCGCAGAAGTGGGCATCTCGTTTGGGCTTATGCTCGTCGTGCTCATCATATCGAACCAGACGAAGCTGAACGCCTGGACCGGTGTCTTCGCGGGCGCGCTCGTGGCCACCTATATTGCGATTGAGGCTCCGCTTTCCGGCATGAGTATGAATCCGGCGCGCAGCTTCGCCTCCGCGCTTCCCGCGCACCTCTGGACCGATTTCTGGGTGTACCTCACCGCGCCGCTACTCGGGATGTTGCTCGCTGCGGAATGCTATGTGCGAATCCCTGGTGCCCATCGCGTCCTCTGCGCGAAGCTCCATCATCGCAATAACGCGCGCTGCATCTTCCGCTGCAACTTCATGGCGTAATCCTGTCCGTTCGATCTCCTTTTCCACGCATCTCTCTGTAAGAAGCGTTGGGCCTTTTCGACGAAGGAGCAAGCTCGGAAATATCCGCAGCGAAGTTCACTTCACTCATCACTATAAGGAGGGCGATATGAGTGCAACGAGCGTGTTCAAGATGGGACTTCTGTCCATGGTTGCCGCGACAGGGTTGTTTCTCGCATCGAACGGCTTTGCGGCCGATGCGCACACCACGAGCAAATTCGAAGGTGTAAAGGCCAATAGCGGCACAACGACCCATGCGCGATCGGGCAACACCGATACGTTGACCTGGTCCGATGATTTCAAGATTCCGGAAACGCCGGCGCCGCACTGGCAAGTTGTGGACACGAAAGGCAACGTCTTTCTGTTGAATCGCTTGGCGATCAAGGGCGATAAGCAGAACCGCACGATCGCGCTGCCCGCGTACGTCCACGACGTCGCGAAGGTGCAAATCTGGTGTGCATTCGCCGAAGTGCTCTTGGGTGAGGCGTCATACTCGAAGCCCATCGTGACAGCCTCCGGCGAGCGCGCGCAGTCGGACAGCATGGCGATGAGCCGGTAGGAACTGGTGAAAGGTAAGGGGTAAGGGGTGGTGATGCGACATCCGGCGTCTCTTACCTCTTGCCCCAAGCCTCAACATGCAGAGGAGGCAACGATGATCCGATCGATACTATTCGCAACCGTGGCCGCGGTAAGCGCAGTCGGGACTGCGCAGGCCCAGCTAATCGAAAAGACCGCGTTGACGTTGGATGGGGCCAAGAAAATCGCGGCTGTGGCTGAGGCCAAGGCGAAAGCTGAAGGTGCACGAGTGGTCATTGCCGTGGTCGATGAAGGCGGATCGCTGCTGCTCTTGGAACGGTTGGACGACACGCAAGTGGCCAGCGTGAATGTCGGCATCGACAAAGCAAGGACTGCGGCGATTTATCGCCGGCCCAGCAAAGTCTTTGAGGAGCAGGTGAAGAACGGACGGGTCTCTGCCCTGGCCCTCCATGGAGCCGTGGCACTACAGGGAGGTGTTCCGATTATCATCGATGGAAAAGTCATCGGGGCGATCGGCGTGAGCGGTGAGACGCCACAGCAAGATGAGGACATCGCCATAGCCGGAGCAGCAGTCGCAGCGTCGTTCACAAAACCGTAGCCGTCAGTGCTCACGTTTATCTGGTTGATCTGGTTTGTTTGGTTTCTCTGGTTTGAGCCAGGCAAACCCAATAACCCAGATAAACGAGACAAACCCCATGAACTATTGAGCTGATAGGTCAATGCCAGGGAAAAGGAGAAAGATCATGAAACGCATCACAGTAGCAGTCACAGGAGTGGTCATCGCGATGCTGACTTCTATCAGCTACGCCGAGTCAGTGGCCGACAAACGGGGCCTCACGCTGGAGGGCGCCAAAAAAGTCATTGCAGCGACAGTGGCTGAGGCAAAACGTATCAACGCGCCGGGAGGCTCGATCGCCGTCGTCGATGACGGCGGAAATTTACTGGCGCTGGAACGGCTGGACCAAACCTTTGCTGCCAGCGCCAACATTGCTATCGGCAAAGCGCGCACCTCGGCTCTCTTCAAGAAACCCACGAAGGTCTTTGAAGACGCGATCAAAGGCGGGCGTACCTCGATGGTCACCCTGGGGAGCGATCTTCAGAACTTCACGCCGTTGCAGGGCGGTATTCCACTCGAATGGGAAGGAAAGGTTGTGGGGGCGGTCGGTGTCAGCGGCGCAGCCACGGCGCAGCAGGATGAGGAGCTTGCCATTGTCGGCGCAAAATCCCTCGACAACATGGAGATGGCGGGGATGACCAACGGGCATACGCCGCTTCCTGTCACCTATATCGAAAGCCAGAAAGTGGCGGCGTCGTTTACCAAGGGCGCGGTGTTGGTCGGTGAAGACGAAAACATGATGCACGCAGCCAGGAACTATATGGTCCACGCCAGCCATCGCGACAAGGCAGGTGTTGTTGAGGTTCACGAGCTCGACACGGACATTGTCTATGTCCTCAAGGGCTCGGCACAACTCATCACAGGCGGGACGCCGGTAGGGGCGAAAACCATCGCTCCGCATGAACTTCGCGCGCCGATGGTCAACGGCGGCGAGACGAGAAAGCTCGCGCCCGGTGACGTGGTGATCATTCCGAACGGGGTGCCGCATTGGTTCAAAGAGGTGGAGGCGCCGTTTGATTATTACGTGGTCAAAGTGCGGTGAAACGTGAAGCGTATTTCGTGAAGCGCAAGAACGAACAACCGATGCAAGAATGTAATCGTTTGCGAACGACGCTTCACGAACGACGAGATACGAGGTGACGATCATGCAGGGGAAGATACTTCTATCTGCCACGGCGTTAACAATGGCCATGGCAAGCACGGTTGTAGGCCAAGTCACCTCCGATGCGCCGGGGGTGCGGCCCGATGCGATTGTGGACCTCAAGACCAACGAAGGGATCGGCCTGGTTAAAGGTCAGTGGCGCTACGGCAACGTCAAGGTCATCGACGTCGATCATCATAGCCCTGGTCCAGACCTCGCTCCGTCCGGTCTGCCGAATCGTACGCAAGATATCGATGTGCATGCCGGGGCCGCCGAGTTCGACGATTCCAAGTGGGAACAGATCACGCCGGCGCAACTTGAAGAACGGCGATCCACCGGACGCCTCTGCTTCAATTGGTATCGGACCAGCGTGACGATTCCAGACAAGATCGGCTCGTTCGATCCAACCGGCTCGACTGTCGTCTTTGAAGTCGCGATCGACGATTACGCCGAAGTCTGGGTCGATGGGAAGTTGCCGTTGGTGCTGGGTCAGGCGGGCGGGCAGTTGATCAAGGGATTCAATGCTCCAAACCGTGTGGTGCTCACCAGGAATGCACAGCCAGGTCAGAAGATCCAGTTGGCTGTGTTTGGGATCAACGGTCCGTTGTCCAATCCTCCGGGCAACTTTATCTGGGTGCGTTCGGCCACGCTGGATTTCTACAAGACCAATCAGATCGGCTCGACCCAGTTTGTAAAGACTGAAATCATAAAGGTCGATCCTGCGCTAGACGCGATTGTTTCGCCAGATGCAAAGCTTGAAAAAGTTGCCGGGGAGTTTCTCTTTACTGAGGGACCAGTCTGGGTTCCATCCACCGCCACAACATCGGGATATCTCCTCTTCAGCGATCCCAACGCCAATACGATCTATCGTTGGTCACCTGAAGGGCAGGTGTCCGTGTTTCGTACCAAGAGCGGCTATAGTGGGTTCAATGTCGGCGAATACCACCAGCCTGGCTCGAACGGGCTCACGCTCGACAGCAAGGGCCGGCTCACGATCAATCAGCATGGGAACCGGCGTGTGATCCGTGTGGAACCGCGCGGCAACATCACTGTGCTGGCCGATCGCTATGAGGGCAAACGACTCAACAGCCCGAACGATCTCGTCTACCGCTCCGACGGCGCGCTCTATTTTACCGATCCGCCATTCGGTCTGCCGAACGTGTTCGACGATCTGCGTAAGGAACTCCCGTTCAGCGGTGTCTATTGCGTAAAAGATGGGCAGGTGAAACTCGTCAGCATCGATTTGGACGCACCAAATGGTTTGGCTCTGTCGCCCGATGAAAAGACGCTCTACGTGAATAATTGGAACGACAAACGGAAAGTGATCCTCCGCTACGACGTGAACGCCGACTGCACGCTGTCGAACAGCCGTTTGTTCTTTGACATGACCAATGCGCCGGGCGATGACGCGCTCGACGGGCTCAAGGTCGATCAGAAAGGGAACGTCTATTCTACAGGACCAGGCGGGCTCTGGATCATCTCACCGGAGGGCAAACAGCTCGGCATCATCAAGGGACCGGAAGATCCCCATAACATGGCCTGGGGCGACGACGACGGCAAGACCCTCTACATCACGGCGCTGACCAGCATCTACCGGATCAGAATGAACATTGCTGGGGTCCGGCCATGAACAGCCTCTCTTGTAGACTCTTGGCGGCTGCGCTGCTCAGTATGCTCATTCAGAGCGCAACGGCAGAGGCAGAACCAATTTCTGTGACTATAACCAGCCTCGATCCTCGCTTCGATCAGCTTGTTCCAAGAGATGCAAAGCTGGAAAAGATCGCCGATGGATTCACCTGGGTCGAAGGGCCGGTGTGGAGCAAAGAGGATGGATATTTGCTCTTCTCGGACATTCCGGCCAACAGCGTGTACAAATGGAAACCTGGCGAAGGCGTCAGTCTATTCCTGAAGAACAGCGGCTATAGCGGGACGACGCCATTCACTGGCAAGGAGCCAGGCTCCAATGGACTCACTTTTGATGCACAAGGACGGTTGGTCCTCTGTCGCCATGGCGATCGACAAATCGGGCGGTTGGAATCAAATGGGACAATTGTACCGCTCGCCGGCCAGTACGATGGGCACAAGATCAACAGTCCGAACGATCTGGTCTTTAAATCCAACGGCGATGTGTATTTTACCGATCCGCCGTTTGGTCTCCCTCACGCCTTCGACGATTCGAGTAAGGCGCCGGTGCAAGGAGTCTATCGCCTGTCCAAGGATGGCAAGTTGACCTTGCTCATCCATGACATCAAAGCACCGAACGGCATTGCCTTCTCGCCGGATGAGAAGACGCTCTATGTCTCCGACGTGGACCCGAAGCGGGCGGCCTGGCTAGCTTACGATGTGAAGCCAGACGGTACAGTGGCGAACGGCCGCGTCTTGTTCGATGCCACTCGTTGGCGCAAAGATCCGTACTTCGGACCGGATGGGTTCAAGGTCGATCGGCAGGGCAACATCTTCGGCGCGCGCCCCGGTGGGCTGAGCGTGATCGCCTCAGACGGCACGCTGCTGGGCCTGATTGAGACCGGGCAACCAACCTCCAACGTCGCATGGGGAGAGGACGGGCAAACCCTGTTCATCACAGGTGGATCATCGGTCTATCGGCTCCGCGTGATGACGGGCGCAGCCCGGTATTAGCTCGCCGATCGCACGGCAGCTCGCAGAAAGTTACCGTAAAACGAGTAGTTGTACGGGAACGTAAGAAAACGGTCTTTCAATCGACTCAGGAAAAAGAGGTTAAGAGTTTGCGGCGAGAGGAAGACGCTATGCGTCATCCGTGATGCCTGATTGTTGGAGCAGTCAGAACCGAGCGGTTCAGCGCGACATGATTACCACATTACTGGCCCGACTCACGCCCTCCTGCAAGGACGTCACCTACTTGACGTCGCAAAGTATGGATCGGTCCTTGCCCTGGCCGACTCGGTTCAGGCTTTACCTTCATTATTGGATCTGTGAGGCTTGCTCCCGCTATCGCGATCAATTGAATACGATTCGTCAAATACTGCGCCGCTCACCCGAGCAGGAACATGCAAAGGAGACATCGTCACCCTCTCCTGCAATCAAAGCTCGCCTGACAAAAGCCTTTCGAGCCAAACACGAATAGACGTTCCAGCCACAGCGCGTAATCATACCCCTTGCCAGGTAGTAGCTTATAAGCTACGCTTGGGTTCGTGGAGGCGGCACCGAGAGAACTCCAGATATATCTGACCGAAGAGGGCCGAGCGCCGTTTAGTGAATGGCTCGCCTCTTTACGAGACAGGAAAGTCCGCGCAAAGATTCGGGTGCGATTGGATCGGGTCGGTCTCGGTAATCTCGGCGATTGTCGGAGTGTAGGCGAGGGTGTGCAGAAACTTCGAATCGACTACGGTCCAGGCTACCGCGTCTATTTTGGCCAGGTCGGCTCCAAGATCGTGCTGTTATTGTGTGGTGGAGACAAGACTACCCAGACCAAGGACCTTGAGCAGGCGAAACAGTATTGGAACGACTACGGGAGACGATCATGAAAAAGAGTAAAACCTACCACGCGGAATTGATCGAGAGTTTGCGCGAGCCCCGCGAAGCCGAAGAGTACCTCAATGCGGCACTAGAGGAAGACGATCCTGAACTGTTCTTGGTCGCACTGAGAAACGTGGCTGAAGCACAGGGAGGAGTCGCACAACTCGCCGACAAAACCAAACTCAACCGCGAAAGCCTCTACAAGATGCTCTCAGAGAGAGGCAACCCCGAGTTCAAGAGTCTTGACGCACTGTTGCACGCCCTAGGATTCCGCCTCGCCGTCACCGCCAATCGATAAGATGTGAAGTGTAAGGCGCCCCTCAACTTTGCTCGGCCTGCGACGAGCTCGGTCGAGTCGGACAATGAGTCCGTCGAACCGTAAGGCGCGGAAACACCGCCGCCGCGCGCCGCGAAACGGGAACTAAGTGTTGCTTTTCTGAACAGTCCGAGACGTGATAGCTAAGCGGGCTGCTTGATCAGACGTGCATGGGTCATGTCGCGCTGCGTCACTGGGCGAACATGTGCGGCGGGCACAGTGGCAACGGCAGCGGTCTCACCGTGGAGCGTGAGAAATTCCACTTCAAAGGCCTCGCCTCCTCGGTGAACATGGATCACTGTCCCTACGTCACCGGCTTTCAAGCCTTCTGCCGCTAGGTCGTTTGTCAAAATCACGCGTTCATGCTCTTTGATCATCCTGGCACCTCAAGCGGATGAGTCGTAATTAAGCGCGGGATTCGACTGCCCGCTTCAACTATCCACACCGATCGAATGCGCGGGTTGCGTCCGTCGGGGGACTCAATCTCACCATCGACAGAATAGCGCGTCCCATGCGGAGATTCTACTGTTTTTGAGATCGGATGAGTCATGCCATGTTGGCGGAGCGCTTCGGCCAACACCTCCCACTGATCTCGAAGAAATCCAAACCGCCGAAAGAACTCAGCCTTTGTCTGGCCATCCGGATGCGAAGGAGAAAGGAGATAGTCCAGAATCTTCTCGCGATCGACCTGCAGATGCTCAGGATTTGGCAGTCTCATCAAAGCGGCAGGCTAGTCCTCTAGGCCCAGTCTGTCAACGGGACGAGAGCGTAAATGGAACCAATGCCGAGTTATCCGACGCACGCCGCGAAAGGAGATGCTCTCCATACAGTTGGATCTTCCTATGCCGCAGTATCTCTAAAAGCCTCGGCAGCAATTTGGAAATCATCTTCATATACAACGTACCCAGGGCGATCCGTCTGAAGAATCTCCACATGAACTCCATGTTCTTCTAGAATTGCAACAATTTCCCTCATTCTCTCAATATGCTCGAGAGCTGAGTCCTTAAACCAGCTGATTGCTTTGTCCATGGCATGTGGCTTGGAAGATCTCGAGAACGTAGTCGGTTTCTCAAGTTGGACGTTGAACCATTGGTGCAATTCTCTCATCACATCTAGCTCATGTTCCCGCAGCTCACCATGATCACGCAGTTCCGCGAGTGCCTGGAAGATGCCGAGCCGCTTGCCAGAATCTGGGTCTTTTCGTTTTACGACGAATCGAAGGTACATGATTGGATGGTAAATGAAATCCAACCGGAGCAGAAGCATTAGTTCTCTTTTCAACGCGTTTGAATATACTTCCTTCCAGACACACTCGTAGTCAATTGCTTTTCCTCTGGCCATGGATCACAAAGCTATCCTGCGACTTTTGATATAAACGGTCCTTTTGAGCTGGCTTACCCCTCCCACTCAGTAATGGGAGAGACTGGGGGCTTTACCTGCGACCTGCGTGGAGGCTCGGGAACTGCACTAGCCGAACGGCTGCGGTCGGAGTCGCGACGACGAGGACTGTTCGAAGGTCCGTTGACCGGAGTAACAACGGACCAAGTTCCGCAGCCCAGCAGACGGAGGCTTAGTGCGGTCGCGCTGGAGCGCCTGAGCAAGTAGGGCCCAGTCTCGCTACAAATGGTCCCTCCAAGCTCGCTTGTTTCTCTTCTTCTCCGTCGGGGTGAGGATGGCATGGCTTTCCTGCGACTTGTGCGAAGGCTCGGGCACCACACTTGTTGAACAGCTGCGACCAGCCATTGGCTGGCGATGCCGATGTTCGAAGTTCCGTGCAAGCGAAGCTTTCGGCGTCGAGCAGCTGAGAAACGTAGTGTGGTCGAGCCGCAGCACCGGAGCAGGGAAGGCTTGCCATCCCGACCTCTTCCACCATCCTGTAAGACCTTCCCCCTTCATCCGACCTACCGCCATGCCATCTCATTACGACATCATCATTATCGGCACCGGCCCAGGCGGGGGGACGCTGGCGTATAAGCTGGCCCCGTCGGGGAAGAAGATTCTCCTCTTAGAGCGTGGCGGCTATCTGCCGCGCGAGAAGGACAACTGGAGTTCCAAAACGGTTTTCCTCGAGAACAAGTACAAAGCCAAGGAAACCTGGAAAGACAAGAACGGGGGAACATTCCACCCCGGCATCCATTACAACGTCGGCGGCAATTCAAAAGTCTACGGCGCGGCGTTGCTGCGTATGCGCGCGCAAGACTTCGGCGAGGTAAAGCATCACAGCGGCGTCTCCCCGGAATGGCCGATCCACTATGAAGATCTAGAGTCGTACTACACCCAGGCCGAACACCTCTACTACGTGCACGGCAACCGTGGTGAGGACCCTACTGAACCAAAGGCTAGCGCGCCATACAAGTATGCGCCGCTCACACATGAACCGCGCATTCAAGAACTGCACGACGACTGGATGAAGATGGGCTACCACCCCTTTCATCTGCCGGTCGGGGTGATGCTCAATGAAGAGCAGAAAGAGAAGAGCGTCTGCATCCGCTGCAATACCTGTGATGGTTTCCCTTGTCTGCTCGGCGCCAAGGCCGATTCGCAAGTGGTCTGTGTCGATCCGGCGCTGAAATATGAAAACGTGTCATTGGTCACCGGTGCATGGGTCATTAGGTTAGAGACAAGCGCTTCAGGAAGAGAAGTGACTGGCGTCGTCGTCGAGCGGAACGGACAGAAAGAAACCTACAAAGGCAGTATCGTGGTCGTCTCAGCGGGCGCGATCAATTCGGCGGCGCTATTGTTGAAGTCGGCCAATGAAACACATCCGAACGGCCTGGGGAATTCCTCCGACATGGTCGGCCGCCACTATATGTGCCACAACAACTCGGCGATGCTCGCGATTTCCAAACGGCCGAACCCGACGGTGTTTCAAAAGACCATCGGCCTCAACGATTTCTATTTCCCGTCGGCGGAGTGTGCCTATCCCATGGGTCACATTTCGATGATCGGCAAGCAAGATGTAGATTCGCTACGGGCCGGCGCGCCGGCCTTTGCACCCGATAAGGCCCTCGATGCGATGGCCAAACATTCGCTCGACTTCTGGATGACCTCGGAAGATCTACCCGATCCCGATAATCGCGTGCTCGTCGGCAAAGACGACACGATCACGTTGGCCTATACGGAGAACAATCTGGAAGCGCATCGGCGCCTCGCGGCCAAGCTCAAGGGCATGCTCAACCACATCGGCTGTGAAGACCGGTTGCTGCCGACGCATCTCTATCTCGGCAAAAAAATCCCGATAGCCGGGACTGCGCACCAATGCGGGACGGTGCGGTTCGGCCGCGACCCAAAAACTTCCGTGCTCGACGTGAACTGCAAGGCGCACGATCTGGACAATCTCTACGTGGTCGATGCGAGCTTTTTTGTGTCGAGCTCAGCGGTGAATCCCTCGCTGACGATCATGGCCAACGCGTTGCGGGTGGGCGACCGCCTCCTGGAAAGGTTGCAGGCATGATTCCTCGAATGGATGAAGCCGATCATGGCGAGTCTTGCCGGGTGACGCCCGGACAGAAGCATGTCGTGATCCTGGGCGGAGGCTTCGGGGGAGTGTACGCCGCGATCGAGTTTGAAAAGACGCTGGCTCGGGATTCAAATGTGTGCATCACACTCGTGAACCGCGAAAATTTCTTTCTCTTCACTCCGATGCTGCACGAAGTGGCCTCCGGCGATCTGGACATGACGAACATCGTGAATCCGATTCGCAAACTCTTGCGTCGCGTGGAGTTCTTCCACGGTGAGGTGGAGTCGATCGATTTGAAACAGAAACAGATCAGTCTGATCCATGGGGAGACGCACCACGGGCATATCATGCCTTACGATCATCTGGTGCTGGCCTGCGGGTCGGTCACGAATTTCTACGGTCTGCCCGGTCTGGAGGAACGGGCCCTCACGATGAAAACGCTGGGCGATGCCATCTATCTTCGCAATCGCATGATCGCCCATCTGGAAGAAGCCAACTTCGAATGCGCGGCTCCGGAGCGGAAGCCTCTCCTGACCTTCGTTGTCGCAGGCGGCGGGTTTGCCGGGGTGGAAACGATTGCCGGGATGAACGACTTTCTCCGGGAAGCACTCTCGTTTTATCCGAACTTACGGCCCGACATGCTGCGGCTGGTGCTCGTGCATTCCGGCCCGGAGATTCTCCCAGAACTCGGCGAGCAATTAGGCCGGTATGCGCATGAGAAATTGTCGGCCCGCGGGGTCGAAATCAGGACCGACGTCAAAGTCGTCGAGATGTCGGATCTCGAAGTCCGCTTGAGCGACGGAACCGACATTACCTCCAGCACGCTGGTGTGGACGGCGGGGACTGCGCCCAATCCGTTGCTCGCCACCCTGCCGTGCAAGACAAAAGGGGGCCGCCTGATCGTGAGCGACTCTCTGGAAGTGCCGGACTGGCCCGGTGTCTGGGCCTTGGGCGACAGCGCGTTGATTCCCGATCAGCTGACGGGCGGCTACCATCCACCGACGGGACAACATGCGATGCGTGAAGCCAGGGTTGCGGCCAGAAATGTCACGGCGGCCTTTCGCGGGACGGAAAAGCAAGCATTTCGATTCAAGACCATCGGTCTCCTTGCGGCGATCGGCCGACGCACAGGCGTGGCCAGAATCCTGGGCTTCAATTTCTCGGGGGTGATTGCCTGGTCCTTGTGGCGGGCCATCTATCTCAGCAAGCTGCCGCGTATTGAGAAGAAGTTCCGCGTGGTGCTCGACTGGTTGCTCGATGTGATTTTCACGAAGGATCTCGTTCAATTCCAGACCATCCGTGGCCATGCCCCGACCTCTCTCGCCGCCGCTCGACCGGCCTCTCAACCTGTCGCTGAGCCGGTGGGCTTGAGTGTGAGGTAGGCCATGCTGTTCAGCGCCAGAGCCATCCGCGTCCGCGTGAAGCGCATGAAGAAAAGCCTGATGCGTACAGTCCTCCACGCACAGTGGTTTCAAGTTGTTGTCCTTTTCGCATTACTCATCACCCATCACCCATCACTCGCAACGGCAGAGCCACCCGTCGCCGTCCAATCCGTCGCTTCGGTCGGCTTTACCGTATCGGAGATGGACCGGTCCGTCGCGTTCTATTCCGATGTGTTGGCCTTCAATCTCATCAGCGATGTGGAAGTGGATGGGCCGGAATACGACCAGCTCTGGGGCATCTTCGGTGTGCGGGCCCGCGTCGTCCGGATGCAGCTTGGCGAGCAGCAGATCGAGCTGATGCAGTTCATCTCGCCTCCGGACCTGCGACCGATTCCCATGCCGTCGTACAGTCACGATCTCTGGTTTCAGCACTTCGCCATCGTCGTGCGGGACATGGAAGCGGCCTGGGCCCAACTGCGCAAGCATCACGTCCGGCAGATTTCGCCGAGACCTCAAACGATTCCGGTATCGAATATTCCTGCCGCCGGCATCAAAGCCATCAAGTTCCGCGATCCGGACGGCCACAATCTCGAACTGCTCTGGTTTCCAGTGGACAAAGGTAACCCCGTGTGGAAACGGCCTGGCTCGAACCTATTCATGGGTATCGACCATACAGCCATGACGGTAAGGAGCACCGAGAGCAGCACCAAGTTCTATCGTGACCTGCTGGGCATGGCGATCAACGGAGGAACGCTTAACATGGGCACGACGCAACAGTATCTCGACAGTTTGCCTGGTGTCCGTACGCGCGTAACAGGCCTGGCTCCAAAGATGGGTCCGCCAGGCCTGGAATTCTTAGAGTATGAATTGCCGACGGCAGGACGGCCATTCCCCACAGATTCGCATCCGACCGACCTTTGGCATTGGCAGACAACCCTGATCGTTCCCGATGTTGAGGCTGCGGCTGCCGAGGTTCACGGAATGGGACAAATGATCTCTTCTACCGTCGTCACGCTTCCGGATAAGGCGTTGGGGTTTCGGAAAGGCTTCTTAGTGCGAGATCCTGACGGTCATGTCATGCAACTGGTGTCACAATGAGTGCCGCGACCCTTACGGTAAGAAGATTGCCCCGCACGATGACGGCCTGGATCAAAGTGGTTCTGCTGGCCTTGTCTGTTGTGGCCGGATGGTGGGGTCTTTCGTCATTCGAGTATGAAAGATATCTCTTGCCGACGGTGCTCGCACAGTGGCTCAACGGCGCCGGTCCGCTCGCGCCGCTGCTGTTGATCGGGAGCATGATCTGCACGGTCGTGATTCCACCGATTCCAAGCTTGCCGCTGGTCCTCGCTGCCGGAGCTGCCTTCGGCCCGTTTGATGGCGCCCTCTATGCCATGATCGGCGCCGAGATCGGTGCAACTGTGTGCTTTCTGGTTGCGCGAACATTGGGGCGAGAGACCCTTTCGCGTGTCATGAAGATGAACTCAATGTTTGGCCAGAGGTGCACCGATTACCAACTGATGGGCATGGTGTTCTTTGCGCGCTTGATCCCAATCTTTTCATTCGAGGTGAGCTTCGGCGCCGGGCTGACGAAAATCCCGTTCAATACCTTCGCGCTTGCAACCCTGTTTGGGATGGCGTCCCCGACCTTGCCTTTACCTATCTTGGCAGCAGCATGAGCAACGCCCAGTGGCCGTTGCTCGCCGCCGGCGTCGTGATGGTGGCCTTCTTCCTCGCCATGCCGAAGATTCTGGCGACGCACCGCGATAGCCGCTTCGCGCGGCTCTTTCTCGGACCCCGCCGGCAGCGATGAGCAACGTCGAAGCGGCCTCAGCCCCCGTCTCAAAGGAAATCCCCCTTCAAATCCGCTGCACCGGCTGCGGAGTCTCCATGCTCTCTTCATGAATGGAATCGTTCACCGAATCCTTCGTTACCGATTTGCCATGAGTTGCAGCTCTTCCTTCCCGATGCTAGACTTCCTCCCGGCTTTGCCTCTCTCGTCAGCCTCCATCGCAGGGTGATGCGGATGTCGTCTCCCGATCTTGAAGAAGCCCTCAGGCGTAGCGAAGAGTTCTCCTCTCGTCTGATCGAAAGCAGCCGCGACTGCATCAAAGTCCTCGATCTTGAGGGCCGGCTCTTGTCGATGAACGCCGGCGGGATGGCCGCGCTTGAAATCTGCGATCTGGGCCCGATCCTGGGCACGTCGTGGATAGATTTTTGGGAGGGCAACGATCGCGTCAAGGCGCAAGCGGCCGTGGCCGCGGCGCTGGCTGGCGGCGTGGGCCGGTTCGTCGGCTTCTGCCCCACCACGCAGACGAAGCAGCCCCGCTGGTGGGATGTCGTGATCAATGCCATTCTCGGCTCGGACGGGAACCCAGAAAGGCTCCTGGACATTTCCCGCGATGTGACGTATCAGGCTCAACACCTGGCCGAGACCAGTACGGTGCTGCAGGAAATCGTCGAGGGGGTTGAAGCAAAGGTCGGCGAGCGATTTTTCCCGTCCCTCGTGCGACAGCTCGCGACAACGCTGGGTGTGGACTACGCGTATATCTCGGAACTGAGCGAAGACGGCGACCGGTTCCGCTCCAAAGCAGGGTGGGGCAAGGACCAGGCGTTGCCACCGTTCGAGGTGCCGGCTCATGGTCCCTGCGAAACCGTCCTGACGCGCAAATTCGTGCATCATCCCGACCAGCTTCGGGCTCTGTATCCCCATGTGCAACTGATCCAAGACATCGGCGTCGAGAGTTACTGCGGCGTGCCGATCGTTGATGCATCGGACCGGGTCATCGGACATCTCGCCATCATGGACGGGAAGCCGATGCCGGATCACGTCCGTGCCATGTCCCTTCTCGGGATCTTCGCGACCAGAGCCGGTGCGGAGTTCGAGCGGCTGCGCCTCGAACAGGCCTTGCGCAAAAGCGACCTCACCCTGCGGAAGATCGACGAAGGGACCGCGACGGCCGTCGGGGAACAGTTCTTCCGGTCGCTGACGAAGAATCTGGCGGCGGCGCTCGGCGTGCGCTATGTGTTTGCCACCGAAATGACGGAGCCCGCGCGACGAGTGCGCACGCTGGCGTTCTGGGCGGGGGAAGGGTTCGCCGACAATTTTGAATATCAGTTGAATGGAACACCCTGTCAGCTCGTCTTTCGCGGCGAGATCCGTCACTTTGAGAGGGACGTTCAATCCCTGTTCCCCGACGATCCGGACCTTGTCAGGCTGGGCGCGCAAGGCTATGTGGCTGTGCCCCTGATGAGTCCGAACGGGAAGGTGTTGGGAAACCTGGCGGCAATAGACGACAAGCCCATGCCGCTCACGGCGGACGATCTCTCGATCTTCAAGATATTCGGGTCGCGGGCCGGAGCCGAACTCGATCGAATGCAGCTCGAAGAAGCGATCCGTCGGAGCGACCTCATACTGCGGAAGATCGACGAAGGGACCGCGGCCGCGACGGGAGCGGACTTCTTTAGGAGCCTGGTGCAGAACCTGGCCGAGGCCCTCCAGATGAAGTACGCGTTCGTCTCGAAATTCGTCCCAGGCGCCAGTCTGCGGGTGGTTACGCTGGCCTTCTGGAAGGGGGACGGCTTCCTGGACAATTTCGAGTACGACGTGCCCCATACACCCTGCGAAGAGGTTCTGAGCGGGAAGACCTGTCTGTTCCCGAACCGAGTACAGGACCTGTTTCCGCACCATCGCGAGCAACTGGCCGAGTTGGGAGTGGAAAGTTATCTCGCCATCCCTGTGACGGATCGGGCCGGCGCGGTCATGGGCCATCTCGCCGTCATGGACACGAAGCCGATGCAGGACGATCCGCGCGTGTTCTCGTTGTTCAAGATCTTCGGGGTCCGGGCGGGGGCCGAGCTGGAACGGGCGCGGCTGGAAGCGCAGATCAAGGAGAGCGAGGAGCGTTTCCGTGATTTGTTCGACGAGGCCCCGATCGCTTACGTGAATGAAGGACTGGATTCGAAGTTCATCCGCGCCAATAAGACGGCGATGAAAAGCCTGGGCATCACGCCGGATCAGGTCGAAGGCACTTACGGCAAATCGTTCGCTCCCGATACGCCTGACGCTCAACGGCGCTTGAAAGAGGCATTCGCTTCTATCGGCAAGGGTATCGACACCAGCGGCGTCGTGCTCGAACTGCGGCGCAAAGATAACGGCAATCCGCTCTGGATTCAATGGTGGTCGAGGCCCGACCCAAGCGGCGCCTATACCCGCACGATGTTCGTCGACATCACGGAGCGGGTCCTGATGGAGCAGGAGAAGGCGCGGCTTGAAGCGCAGAACGTCTACTTGCAGGAAGAAATCAAAGGCACCCATAACTTCGAAGAGCTGATCGGCGGCTCGACCTCGCTAAAAAAAGTGCTCAAGAACGTCGAGCGAGTGGCGCCGACCGACTCGACCGTCCTCATCACCGGCGAGACCGGGACCGGCAAGGAGTTGATCGCGCGGGCGATCCATAACTTGAGCCAGCGCAAGACCAAGCCGCTGGTGAAGGTCAATTGCGCGGCCATTCCAGCCGGTTTGATCGAGAGCGAGCTGTTCGGTCACGAAAAAGGGGCATTCACCGGAGCGCTCACGAAAAAGATGGGCCGCTTCGAGTTGGCCGACAAAGGAACGATTTTCCTCGACGAGATCGGCGAGCTGCCGCTCGATCTCCAATCGAAACTCCTGCGTGTGTTGCAGGAAGGCGAGTTCGAGCGAGTCGGCGGGACGCAAACTTTTAAGGTGAACGTGCGCGTGATCGCGGCGACGAACCGGAACCTTGAGCAGCAGTCGAAGACCGGGCACTATCGGCCCGATTTGTATTATCGCCTCAACGTGTTTCCGATTCACCTCCCTGCATTGCGCGAGCGCGAGAGTGATATCCCCCTGCTGGCGCAATTCTTCGCGCGCAAGTTTGCGGCCAACCTCGGCAAGAAGATCACGAAGATCCCCGAGCGGATGATGACGGCCTTGCAGCGCTACCAATGGCCGGGGAACATCCGTGAACTGGAGCATGTCATCGAGCGAGCGGTGATTTTGAGCGAGGGTTCCGAGTTGGAACCGATCGAGTGGCTCACGCCTTCGACCGGCAAACCCGGTAACGGGAAGGCGCTGACGCTGGAAGAAATGGAACGGCAACACATCGTCGATGTGTTGGAGCAGACCAACTGGCGCGTGAGCGGCGAGAAGGGCGCCGCCAAGATTCTCGGACTCAATCCGACCACGCTCGAAGCCCGCTTGAAGAAGCTGGGCATCGAGCGCGTGAAACGTGAGACGTAATACGTGAAGCGTCGTTCGTATCTCGTTCGCGAATAGTCTTCCAGTCCTCATCCGTTACTCTTGCCCTAAATATCTCAGCACTCAGCACTTCAATATCCCCCGTGCGTCTCGCCTGACGAGATACGCTTCACGATTCACGAACGACGTTCTCAACTCCCAACTAATTGGGACGTTCCCAATATTTTAGGAATTGATTCCTGCCAGCTACCCGTGCCTCCGCCTTGAAAACTCCTCATCTCATCTTTTCATATCAAGCACTTGCGAGCGTTCGTCCCATTCACAATTAGCCTGGCATCACTGTTGCTGAATACTCGGTCATCGGACGAACACAAAGGAGCGATGGAGATGATGCTCAAGATTACGAAACTTCAAGAAAGCAGAAACCACGTGCTCATCAAGCTCGAAGGAAAGATCACGGATCAGTGGGCCGCTCTCCTGGATGGGGAATGCCGCTCGTATCTCCGACAGGAGAAAACTGTGCATCTGGATTGTTCCCATGTCGATTTCATCGATGCCAAGGGGGTGGAGGTTCTGAACAACCTTCCCCGAACGCAAGTCACCCTGATGAGCGCTCCCGGTTTTGTGACGGAGTTGCTGGAAATTGGAGGCCGATCATGAACGCAGATGTCACCACCTATACGGAATCTATCAGTCACAGTCCGGTGATCAGGCAGAGGTCGAAGACTGCCACGTCGTCAGGTCTTGGAAAGGGCGATGAGGCGCTCCTTGCGAGGCTCAAGCGCGGTGACGAGGGGGCCTTCGATGAACTGGTCAACCAACACCATGGTGCGCTCATCCGCATGGCGATGGGCTATGTGGCAGATCGGGAAGTGGCTGAAGAAGTCGTGCAGGATACCTGGATGGCGGTGATCGAAAGCCTGAATCGGTTCG
The DNA here is from genome assembly GCA_030456405.1 of Nitrospira sp. The sequence continues at coordinate 7,762 of JAKDNQ010000005.1, read as the reverse complement.
AAGGGCGCTCGTCTCTTCGCACCTGGATCTGCGGGATTCTGATCCACAAGGCCAAGGATCGAGGCGTCCGCGAGAAGCGGCATACGACCTTCTCGGCTTTCGAGTCCTCTGATGACGACAATGAAGAAGCAGTCGATCCATCCCGCTTCCAGCCGTCGGGTGAGTGGGCCGGTCACTGGGCCTTCCCTCCTCAGCCCTGGGATGACCAGACGCCGGAGAAACTCTTGGAGTCGAAGCAGGCCGTGGACTGTATGCAGCGTGCGATCGAGGTGTTGCCCAAGACGCTGAAGGAAGTGTTGATCCTCCGCGATGTGGAAGGGGTGGAGGCCAAGGAAGTCTGTGAGATGCTGAATATCACCGAAACCAACCTCTATGTGCGGCTACACCGGGCACGGGAACGGGTCCGAGTCGCGGTCGAGCAATATCTAAACGGTGGGCGTTGCCAATAAAGGATCGAGGGAGATGATCTCAGCTCGAAGACAGGCCTGTTGGATTGTCGGCGCCGTAGCCGCGATAGCTGTTCTGGGGGTGGGAGCCCTGTCGCCTGCGGGGGAGTCGGATGAAAAGCTCCTGGTTGCGAAGGAAGGTCTTGCGCCGGTTGCTTCAACCTCTGTTCAGGCGATGGTGATCCCCCTGCGAGCAACCAGTGGTCAGCCCGCCAGTCCGGTGGCGCATAGGATTTCAGCGCAGGCAAGAGACCTGTTGCGCGAGGTGGGCACAAGAGTGAAGTCCACGCGACAATCGGCCCCGTCTGATGCTCAAGAAACACCCCTTACCTTCGAGGAGCTGAGTGAACTTGATCGACGCCTCGACCAGGCCAGCCTTTCTTATTGGAACAGACAACTGAATCCTGCCCATTGATGGGGGGCCTCACTCAGTGCCATTCGTCCCATCGTGTGACCCGAATCACAGGGGGTGTAAGGAAATCGGATGTGAGGAGACTCACCGGCAGAACTAAGAAAACGGTCTGCCAACAGCCATGACTGTCTTGTTTCAACCCTTGCCTCTCCGGACAATCGCCTGCCAGGAAGCAGCGCGAATGGCGACTCGAAGTCTGGAGGGGGCTCTCTCGCTAAGAGAAGAAGCTCGCTACCACATCCATCTCGCCCTGTGCCCCCACTGCCGCAGGTATGTGAAGCAGATCCGGATTGTACGCGATGCGGTAGCATTTCTTCCCGGACCATATCCCTCAGCAATCAATCGCCTGCGTTTGCGGCAGCACTTTGCCCGTTGTCATCCTCCTCGCGCCGTGATGAATTAGCCCGTCACAGGAGTTCGTGCAGGCCGTAAGACCTGCCCTCGATGTGCGACATACCCGCAAGGGCACGAGCCCTCTCTGCATTGTTCCGACAACCATGGGGGCTGTATGCCGAGCGCGCTGCTCTACGACCGTTTGCAATTTGCCTTCACCTCCACCTTTCACTATCTCTTTCCCCAATTGACGATGGGGCTGGCCCTGCTGTTGCTCTATCTGAGGAGCCGGGCTCTCCTTACCGGCGACGATCACTACCATCAAGTCGCTCGGTTCTGGACCAAAGTCTTTGCCCTGAACTTTGCCTTCGGCGTCGTCACCGGCATTCCATTGGAATTTCAGTTCGGCACCAACTGGGCGAAGTTCTCCAACTTTGCCGGTGGAGTTATCGGCCAGGTGCTGGCCATGGAAGGCATGTTCGCCTTCTTTCTAGAATCGTCATTCCTCGGTATCTTGCTGTTCGGAGACAAACGATTCAGTCAGCGAGTCCAATGGTTCGCCGCGCTGATGCTCTTTCTTGGCTCCTGGCTTTCGGGCTATTTCATTCTGGCGACCAACGCCTGGATGCAGCATCCCGTTGCCTATACGGTCGCTCCCGATGGCCGTCTATTTGTGGACAGCCTCTCTGGTCTGCTCACCAACCCCTGGCTCTTCTGGCAGTACACACACAATATGACGGCGGCGGTGGTCACGGCTTCGTTCGTCATGGCATCGTTGGGAGCCTATTATCTGCTTTCGGACCAGCATGTCTTGTATGCCAAGACCTTCCTCCGCACCGGCGTCGTAGCCGGGGCGATTGCCGCCGTGCTCATGGGATTTCCGACCGGCCATGGGAATGCCCGGCAGGTCTTCGAGCATCAGCCGGTCAAAGGCGCGGCCTTTGAAGGGTTGTTCAAGACCGAGCGCGGCGTCGGACTACTCCTGATCGGCCAGCCGAATATCGAAACCATGACGATCGATAATCCACTGATCATCCCGGACGCGCTCAGCGTCGTGGTCTATGACGAGCTTTATGCCGAAGTGAAAGGGCTCGATGCCTTTCCGCGCGAGGACTGGCCGGACAATTTGCCCCTCCTCTATTACTCGTACCATGTCATGGTCGGCCTCGGAACAATACTTGTGTCTGTCATGGGGCTGGCGTTGCTCTGGCTCTGGCGCGGGCGATTGTTTACCGCGAATTGGCTGCTCTGGCTGCTCATGCTGTCCGCGCCCTTTCCCTACATCGCGACGACCGCCGGCTGGATGACAGCCGAGATCGGACGGCAGCCGTGGCTGGTCTACGGTTTATTGCGCACGGCAGATGGAGCGTCACCGCTTGTCCATTCGGGCAACGCGCTGTTCACCTTGCTCGGATTTCTTGGGATCTATCTGGTACTGGGGCTGCTTTTTTTGTTCTTGATCTCGCAGACCATCCGCCATGGACCGTCTGGACATTCGGTGTCGTCGGAGCCTGCATGATGGAAACATTTTGGTACTGCGCCGTCACGTTGATGCTGGCGGTCTATGCCGTCCTCGATGGATTCGACTTCGGTCTGGGCATTGTGTATCGATTCGTCGCACGGACCGAAGTGGATCGACGCACGGCCTTGGCTTCGATCGGACCGGTCTGGAACGGTAACGAAGTGTGGCTTATTGCAGCCGGCGGCCTGCTCTTCTTTGCCTTTCCAAAAGCCTATGCAGCAGGGTTTAGCGGATTCTACTTGGCGCTGATCCTTGTTCTTTGGCTCTTAATGGCCCGTGGACTCGCGCTCGAACTGCGCGGTCATCTTGAGCACACCCTCTGGCGGCAGTTTTGGGATGCGGCATTTGCCGGGGCCAGTACATTGCTGGCTGTCGTGCTCGGCGCAGCCCTGGGTAATTTGATTCGCGGCATGCCGTTGACGCAAGACGGCTATTTCTTTGTGGCGCTCTGGACCAACTTTATGACGGGGCCGGACCCTGGGATTCTCGATTGGTTCACGATCCTGATGGGCGTCACAAGCGCGGCGATCCTTGCGTTCCATGGCGCCAATTATCTGGCGATGAAAACGGACGGCCAGTTGCGCGGACAGGCTCGCCGGGCTGCCTGGTTGACAGGTTCGGCGGTGACGGTCTTGGTTGGACTGGCGGTCACTGCCGTTCCCTTCGTGCAACCCTCTTTCCACCTGAACTATGCCGCCCATCCAATCGGGTATGTTTTTCCCTTCGTCGCCCTGGTTGCGCTAGTGGCGGCGCTTGGATTACGAAGGCGCGACTGGGACGCGGGGGCTTTCTACGCAACGAGTCTCATGATTCTGGCGATGCTGGCCAGCACAGCCTGGGGGTCCTATCCGAACATCCTGATCGCGACGAATGATCCAGCCAACAGCTTGACCGTCACGAACGCGACTGCCGGTTCCTATGGGATGCAAGTCGGGCTCTGGTGGTTTCTCATCGGCTTCGGTCTGATCATCGTCTATCAAGTTTGTGCGCATCGGGCGTTCTGGGGAAAGGTTCAACTTTGATCAGGATGCTCAAAAAGGATGTGGGGTAGCTGGGACGATCCCTGTGCTCGCGCAACGCGCGGTCGAAGACTCCCCTCGTTGGACGCGCGCAGTTGGGATCATCCCAGCCACCCCTTAGTAACGGTAGTAAGGGGTCACTCTTTGCGCTCAGCAATACTGATGAATCGCCATAACCCGAGAACAGAAGCTGTGGGAGCTGGACAATGATACACGCCAAGATTCGCGGACTCGATCAGTCGACGAATGCCAAGAAACGGATATTTCACTGCGGCATATTGATGGTCTCTCTCGCCCTCGGCCTCACGGGATGCGGGTCGTTTGGCAAACACGAAGCCGATGTCAAAATCATCTATGAACGGTCTGCGCAGTATCACATGCCCGACCGCAACCCTGTGATTGTGATTCCCGGTATATTGGGCAGCAAGCTCATCGATCGCGACTCTCGCCGTATGGTGTGGGGCGCCTTCGATCCCGAATCCGTCGATCCCACCACGCCTGAAGGGGCCCGGCTGATCTCGCTCCCCGTCGAGGGGAATCGTCCGCTGAGCGAGCTACGAGACGGGGTTGAACCGAATGGGGTGTTGGACAAAGTCCATGTCAATCTGTTCGGTGTCCCACTCGATATCCGCGCGTATGTAGGAATTTTGACGACGCTTGGCGCCGGCGGATACCTGGACGAAGCGCTGGGCCTGCATGCCATCGACTATGGCGACGATCACTTCACCTGTTTCCAATTCGACTATGACTGGCGGCGTGACAATGTGGAGAATGCAAAACGGCTGAAGAGGTTCATTGAAGAGAAGCGCGCATACGTTCAACAAGCCTACAAGAAACGCTACGGCATCGAACAGGCTTCGGTGAAATTCGATATCGTTGCGCATTCGATGGGCAGCCTCGTCGCCCGGTATTTTTTGATGTACGGCGATGCGGATTTGCCCGCACAGAGCCAAGAGGCCGTCGTCACATGGGCGGGAGCCGGCTATGTCGATCGCTTGATCCTCGTCGGACCGCCCAATGCCGGATCGATCAATGCCTTGATCCAGCTCATCGAAGGATTCGATGTGGGCCGCCCGATCCTTCCGTACTACCAGTCGGCCCTCTTGGGCACATTTCCAGCGCTCTATGAGCTGCTTCCGCGCCCCCGACATGGCGCGATCGTCTGGGACGGCGACAAATCTGCACCCGCCTTTAATCTGTACGATCCTGCACTGTGGGACCAGTATGAATGGGGACTCGCGTCGCGGGAGGAACGGAATGTCTCGTTTCTGCGTTCGGTGTTGCCTGATGCCGCCGACGACAAGGAGCGCCGGCGCGTCGCCCTGGCGCTGCAGACCACGATTCTTCGAAGAACCAAAGCGTTTCACGAAGCAATGGATAAGCCGGCTCGCTTGCCGCCCGGGGTCGACGTGTTTCTCGTAGCCGGAGATGCGGTGGACACGCCCCGGCGGGCTTCGGTCGATCGTAAGACCGGTACCTTCAAAATCATCGAATTTGGATCGGGCGATGGCACCGTGTTGCGCTCGAGCGCATTGCTTGACGAACGAATGGGAGGCGAGTGGCGTCCCGAGTTGGTCTCGCCGATCGATTGGTCATCCGTCCTCTTTTTGTTCTCGGATCATCTGGGGCTCACCCAGGATGAGGCATTTGCCGACAACGTCTTGTACTGGCTGTTGGAAGATCCAAGAACTCGACGGGCACAGGGGAGCCGCCGTATCGGCCGCACGCTCAGCGCACCCGGAAGGCTAGAGTAGCCGGAGAAAGGCTAGGCTCAGCGCCAGTGCGTCTGAATGAGGCAGTTTGATGTAAGCGGCTCCGAATAACTCTTTCTCGACCGGTCTGGCCCATGCAGAGCTGGGCCCTCGCCACGGCGGTTTCTACTATAGAAATGGACTCATCGGATACCTGTGAAGAACGGCATGTAAGGATAGCAGGGCTTGGCCGACTACGTCCCAGCAGCGAAGAAGACAACAAAGAAGAGAGACGTGGTTGCCACAATCTTAATCGCAGATCGCAGAAGGAGACTTGCCATGATCAGAACAGCAACCGCCACGATGCCATTAGAGAGTGATACCGATACCGCCTTGAGCGAGAAACTGCAGGCCCTGGGGACTCTTTCGACCCGCTACGGTCTTGTTGTGGTCTTTGGCTGGATCGGGGCAATGAAGTTTACCGCCTACGAAGCAGCCGGCATTCAACCATTGGTGGCCAATAGCCCCTTGATGAGCTGGCTCTATAATATTTTCACGGTGCAGGCGTTCTCGAACTGGCTCGGCGTGCTGGAAATTGCCATCGCCGTGATGATCGCAGCCAAGCCGATCTCCGCACGGATCTCAGCCGCCGGCAGCGCGCTGGCAGCGGTGCTGTTCTTGGGCACTCTCAGTTTCATGCTCTCCACGCCCCCTGTGTGGGAGGCCAGCTTGGGCGGGTTCCCCGCTCTATCGGTCGCCCCGGGACAATTTTTATTGAAGGACCTGGCACTGTTGGGAGCGTCGATCTGGACGCTGGGAGAAGCGCTCACCGGTGTGCGTCGCGATCGATAGAATCAGCCTTTAACTGGCGATAGGAGAATAGACGATGAAAGCCATAGCTGTGCTTCCTGGAAAACCGAACTCAATCCACCTGGCGGAACTGCCTAAGCCTTCGGTCCACGAAATCCTCAACGGTCGTGGCGTGTTGGTGCAAGTGCTGCGGGTCGGGGTCGATGGCACGGATAAAGAAATCAACGCAGCGGAATATGGGCAAGCCCCTCCCGGCTATGACTTCCTCGTGATCGGCCACGAGTGTTTTGGCCGGGTGCTGGAAGTCGGCCCCAACGTCACGGAGTTCGTGCCTGGCGATTATGTGGTGCCGACTGTGCGGCGCCCCGGCGGCAGCTTCTACGACCAAATCGGCCAGTACGACATGACCAGCGAAGACGTCTATTACGAGCGGGGAATCAACCTCCGCCACGGATATCTCACCGAGCTGTTCGTCGATGATCCTGAATATCTCGTCAAAATTCCGAAGGGTCTCAAAGATGTCGCGGTGCTGTTGGAACCGACGTCCATTATCGAAAAAGGTATTATCCAGGCCTATGAAGCACAGCGACGCTATAAAATTTGGCGGCCGAAGAAAGCGGCGGTGCTGGGGGCGGGAACTGTGGGGTTGCTCGCGGCCCTCTCGCTGAAAATGAAAGGCTGCGACGTCACCAGTTTTGGGAAAGAGTGCAAGCCGTCGCGCAATCTGGATCTCCTGGAGGAATTAGGCGTGCGGTACATCTCGACGAACGATCTGTCGATCCGAGAGGCCGCGAAACGGTTCGGCCCGTTCGATCTCATGTTCGAAGCGACCGGCTATTCGCCGGTGGTGTTCGAAGCCATGGAATGTCTCGGCAAGAACGGTGTGCTGGTGCTGGCGAGTGTGACGGGAGGCGACCGTGAGCATTCCATCCCGGCGGACAAAATCAATCTGGATTTTGTGCTTGGCAACAAGCTGGTCGTCGGGACCGTCAATGCCAATCGCGAATACTTCGAAGCCGGCGTCTATGACTTCGCGCGAGCCGAACTGGAATTCCCAGGCTGGCTGCCAAAGCTGCTGACGCATCCGGTGACAGGGCTGGAGAATTATCAGGAGATGATGCAAACGCTCACGACGGAACGAAGTGCGATTAAGGTCTATGTCAACGTCGCCTACGAATAGCCCAGGATGTTGAAAAAGGCGGGGAAGGGGGCAGCCAGTCAATCTTCCGTGCTCGCGCCCCGCGCACGCAGGACCCATCTTATTTGTAGATTGAGGGCGGTGCTCGGTGCATGCGCGCAGTTGAAGATTGATCTGACCGCCCCCTAGGAGAAGGCGTAGAGGAATCGCTGCGGGCCTTGCCGGAAGACCGTTTTGAACATCCGGAAGAATACGACAAAGGAAGGGGGTTTGGTTACTGCGGAATGACAGATGGATGACTCGCTGAATTCACTTTACTCTTCCTCCATTCTCGGTAGTGGGTCAGTTTGAACTCAACTACGCCACCGCATGTGAATTTCGCAACTGATGG
>JAKDNQ010000055.1 GCA_030456405.1 Nitrospira sp. | reverse complement strand
AAAGGAGCCTCCTCGATGAAAACATTGCTTGCGGTTGACGGATCGGATAATTCCTATGAGGCCGTTCACGTGATGAAATACATGGCCCGGGCAGAACGGCTGACCCTGCTTCACGCATTGAACGTCCCGCGGCCAGCCTATCCAATGATGGTGTCGGAAGCTGCGGAGGATCTGTATAAGACCCTTGAGCAGAGTATGCGGGAAGACGGCGAGCGGCTGCTCGATCGAGTTCAGTCCCTCCTCCCGCTGCACGCAGGCCCCACGACGAAACACCTTCAAATGGGGTCTCCGGCAGAAGCGATCGTGTCGATGGCTGAGCAGCAAAAAGCCGATCTCATCGTGATGGGAGCACGGGGTCTTGGCCCTATCAAGGAGCGGCTGCTCGGCAGTGTGTCGCACCGCATCCTCACCCTGGCCCGCTGCGCCACATTGATCGTGCACGGCCCGATCAAAGCCATGAGACAGATTTTACTGCCGCTCCAAGGTCCATTCGACGCGGAAGCCGCCATTCGTTTTCTTCAACTCAAGCCGTTTTATGATGCGGTTGAACTGACGCTGCTGACGATCTTGCCTTCGACAGAGCCGCCATGGCCAGGCGATGCCGCAGCGGCTGCCGCCTCCATCGAGATACTGGGGAAGCAAGCCGATTACATCGAGAGCGTGGCAGAACGTCTGCGCGCCATCGGTTATCAGGCGCACGGAGTCGCCGTGAACGGGACACCGGCCACCATGATTCTGCAACAAGCGGCCACACTGCGATCGGATCTGATTCTCATGGGCACAAGTGGCCGGCAAGGAATCACTCGCTTCGTGCTCGGCAGCGTGTCTCACGCCGTATTACATAAAATGCCGTGCCCGGTACTGGCGGTTCACATATAAAGCGGGCGGGAAAGGCAAGACGTTGAACGAGCAGGTTGATCTGGTCTGTCTGGTTCACGCAAACACACGAGACAGACTTACCAAACAAAAAAGACCAGCAGGTTTTCGCGCTTCACGAACGACGCTTCACGCTCATGCGCAGCGCATATGCACTTACAGGAGAAGTCTTCGTGAATCATGCGGGATCGATGGGGCGGTGCAGCTCTGTAGGAAATCCACAATCCGATTCTCCGCCCAGTACGGATCTTCTCCGTTGGGCGTCCAGTGAAAGAACCCACAGTGACCTCCGTGGCGAGGCGCGATGACCCGAATCTTCGGGTGACGCTGAATCAGCGGCACCGTAAACATGGCATAGGGAATAAACGGATCGTCTTGTGACGTGATAATGAGCGTGGGGACGGTAATGGAATCGAGCACAAGACGTGCCCCTGAGCGATCGTAGTAATCGGCTCCGCTGGCATATCCTCCGTCCGGTGCCGTATAGCGGTGATCGAATTCGCTGAGGCTGCGAATGCGATCAAGTCCGGCGAGATCCCACTTGCCGGGGAAGAGCCTCGCTTTCCGCCGCATACGCCGTTTGAGTTGAGTCAAAAAGTGAAAGTGATACGCCCAATTCCGAGGCGCTTCCAAGGCTTTGGCGCATTGCGTCGGATCGATGGTCGGGCAGACCGCGATTGCGCCAGCCAACGCAGCATCTGACGAACCGGCTTCTCCGGCTGCTTTCAGGACAAGATTTCCTCCCAACGAATAGCCGACAAGCCAGATGCGAGTGAGTCCGTCCTCGCGCGCCAATTCATGAACGATGGTTCGATAGTCCTGACTTAAACCGCTGTTGTAGAGCGTCGGCGTGAGGTGTTCGGTCCCGCCACAGGTCCGTTGGTTCATCCGGACGACATTGCATCCCGCGCGATAGGCTTTCGCGGCGATCCCCCGCATATAATGAGACTCGCTGGAGCCCTCAAGACCATGCACGAGTACCACGGTCTGGCGTGCGGTGCGATGAGGCTGCCAATGGCAGAAACCGAGTAATTGGGTGTGAGACTCGGTGGTAAAGAGCCGCGACTCGGTCGGTATTCCCGAAAGGAGCGCTCGGCGAGGCCAACGGCCTGGGAGCACGGTCATGACATGTGGATTGCGGAGCAAGGCTGCCGGGGTGAACTCTCGCCGATCTGACGACATAGCGATCATCATACACCCCGCCGCACCAGAAATCGCCTAGGCTCAGGCGAGCGATTCCCCACCCAGCGTCGGTGCGAATTTGCCCAATCCATCATGAGCAAGACAGGCGGACCAACCCAACCCAAGACATGAACATGAAATCGGCAGCCCACAAAACCTTCCGCGCGCAAAGGCTCGAGGCTTTAAGTGTGAGAACCAACCTTCAAAGCGCCGCATCCGGAGCCGATCTCACCAGCACGCAACTCAACAAAGCAGATCTCCACCGCGCGACGTTACATGGAACCGACCTGTCTGTAGTGTCGGGCCTGACACAGGCTCAGCTCGTTACAGCCTACATAGACGGGCAAACAAAATTACCATCAGAACTCACCTGCCATCTCCATGCGCGAAGGCAGAGAAGAAAAAGAGCCGATGACCTATAGTCAAAGACAAATTGGTACGGGCTTATGAACGAGTAGTAGAAGAGGAGGTTTGCCGTCCACAAAACTGCAAGAATTCCGGCCCGCAAGCTCTCGAAATTCCAGCCTGCAAAAATGAACCGTGTGGTGTCCTTAAATCAGATAGTTAGAGAACGCTGCTGGTTTGGTTGGGATAAGGCTGTGTGATGTGGAATGCTGAGACGTCTGATCACAGCGCCTTTACGTCCGATTTATACCTACTCAAGTATTCTTCTCCCACCTTCCGTAATCTAGTAATTTCTTCAGCGTCTGTAATTTCCACATAGTTCTGTGAATACTCAACCGATTGAAATATTTCAGCTTGGACCAATTGTGCATGCTGGTAGGATTCCACCAGAGCTAATTGGGCTATGCCATCTTTAATGCCAGCGCAGTAGTATGAAAATTCCAAGTTCGGTGAAAAGTAAAATTTGCCCTGTTCCAGCCGAGTATCGAATCCAAGGCTAACTTTCTGTTGCGGTATGATAGAGGGGGCTCCGGAAATTCGGACAGTGTGATAAGTGGTAGCCTGGCTTCACCGATGCCACCGAGTGGTGGCGAACCAAAGGAGCGAGGCAATGAAACGAACGAGACGGAATCACGGAGCGACTTTCAAGGCACAGGTGGCGTTGGCCGCCGTCAAAGGCGACAAGACGCTCGCCGAATTGGCCGAGCAATTCAGCGTCCATCCCACTCAGGTCACCGAGTGGAAACAACAATTGTTGGCACGGGCGGCGGATGTATTTGGCGGCATCAAGCCGACGGCAGACACACCGGATCTCAAGACCCTTCATGCGAAGATCGGGTAACTGGCCCTGGAGAATGATTTTTTAGAAGGGGCGCTCACCAAGGCAGGCTTGCTGAGCGCAAAGCGATGATCGACCGAACGCATCCTTTGCCGGTCGTCCGGCAATGCCAGCTGCTCGGCGTAGCGCGCTCGACGGCGTACTACCAACCGATGCCGGTCTCTGCGGCAGAGCTGGCGCTGATGCGGCGGATTGACGAGTTGCATCTCCAGTATCCCTTTGCCGGGGCTCGGATGCTCCGCGATTTGCTTCGGCACGAGGGGCACGCCATTGGGCGGCGGCATGTGGCCAGCCTCATGCGGCGCATGGAGATCACCGCCGTGTATCGCAAGCCCTGCACCACTCAGCGGCATCCGGCCCATCGGATCTACCCCTATCTCCTGCGCGATCTGGACATCGTTCGCCCGAACCACGTCTGGGCGGCCGATATCACCTACATTCCCATGCGTCGAGGCTTCGTCTATCTCTTCGCCGTCCTGGACTGGGCGAGTCGCCGCGTGTTGGCGTGGCGGCTCTCCAACACGCTGACTACGGACTTCTGTCTCGACGCAGTGCGGGCGGCGCTCACGCAGTATGGCCACCCCGAGATTTTCAACACCGACCAAGGATGCCAGTTCACCAGCCAAGAGTTCACGGGGCTCCTGACCCACCACGGCATTCAGATGAGCATGGACGGAAAAGGCTGCTGGCGGGATAACGTGTTTGTGGAACGACTCTGGAAAAGTATCAAATACGAGGAGGTGTATGTGCACGCCTACGAGACGGTGGGGGCTGCGCATCAGGGCTTGGAACGCTATCTGATGTTCTACAACCAGACCCGACCGCATCAGGCGCTTGACGGCCAGACGCCTGACCAGGTGTACTATGACAATCTGACGACACGGCGAACAGCCGCGTAATCAGCAACCCGCCAGGCACCACTTATGAACTGGCAAAGACTGTCCAAACAAGCGGAGCCACCTCTGTCAGCCCGCTGGAGGGAGAACTGGACTGGAGGATCTGCCCCGTCATGAATACCGAACAGATGGGAACCTTCCTGGCTCACGTCAGTGCCGCCCACCCTGAAGACTTCATCGTCATGGTCGTGGATGGCGCCAGTTCGCATGGCGCAAAGGCACTGGTGGTGCCGGAGAACATTCGCCTGCATCGCTTGCCCGGCTATTCGCCGCAACTCAATCCACAGGAACATCTGTGGGATGAGCTGCGCGAGAAAGAATTTCCGAACCGGGTGTTTTCAGACATGGCCGGGGTGGTGCGAACCTTGGAAACGGGTCTGCCACGGTTAGCCGCGGATCGAGACCGCGTGCGGAGTATCTGTGCCTGGCCCTGGATTATTAGTCTCACCTTGAACGCGAACTAGAATTAGAAGCCACAATCAGTTGCGTGGCGACTTAACCCCGCATTACTGCTTCCATTCTCCCACACTATCCTAGACTTCAATAAGCTGCAGGTGTACCCTGTGCTTCCTGATTCTGTAGTAGGATCTGAAACAGATGCTCGACTCAGCCCTTGACAAGATACTGACGCTGCCCAGCGGTGCGCGATTCTATCGTTGTGCCTTACAAGTAAATCCTTTTGCCTATCTAAATGAACACTCAAAGCGAACAAAGTATACCGATGAGATTTCGTATAACAAGGCGATGGTAGAGGCCTGTAGAGAGAATGGTATCGAAGTTATAGCAATAACGGATCATTACCGCGTTCAGACCTCGAAAAGTTTAGCGCAAGCATGTAAGGACGCTGGAATTCATGTATTCCCAGCATTCGAGGCGGTCACAAAAGACGGCGTTCACATTCTCTGCCTATTCAATATTGATAAAGACTTCGCTTATTTGGAGAGGATTCTTGGTGCGTGCGGTATACATGAGGATAAGGGTGGGTCTCCCATTGGAAGCTTGGATGTAAGAGAATTATTGGAAAAAACAAAAGACTGGGATGCCGTCTTCATAGCTGCGCATATTGATCTAGCAGGCGGAGGGCTCCTCGCAAAGCTCTCGGGGCAGCCTAGAGTAAAAGCCTGGCTATCAGAACATTTGATGGCAGTTTCTATCCTCGGACCCATTGATGAAACGCCTTCTGCAATCAGGAGCATCCTCAAGAATGAAGATATCGCGCATCGTCGAGAACGCTCAATCGCCGTTCTAAACGCGCAAGACGTTAATTCTCCCGAAGATCTTTCGAAGCCTGGCGCGACCTGTATGATAAAGATGGCCGAAGTGAGTAAGGAAGGATTGCGCCAGGCCTTTCTCGACTCAGAATCTCGAATCAGGCTTAACTCTGATCCTATTCCTGAAGAGCATGCCGAATTTGTGATTTTGAAATGGGAAGGGGGATTCCTAGATGGTGTAGGAATCCATTTCAACGAGAACCTGAACGTATTGATTGGAGGACGAGGAACAGGAAAGTCTACGATTGTGGAGAGTATCCGGTATGTACTCAACATTGAACCCATTGGCGAAGAAGCGAAGAAGGCTCATGAAGGCATCATCAGGCAAGTATTAGGAAGTGGGACAAAGATAAGTCTTTTGGTACGGACCTATCGACCTGCAAAGAGAGAATATCTCGTAGAACGAACGATTCCAAACCCTCCCATAGTACGAGATGAGACAGGAAAAGTTTTGAATTTAGCTCCCCTCGATGTAATCGCTCAGTGTGAGGTTTTTGGGCAACACGAAATTTCAGAACTGGCCAAGAGCCCAGAAAAAAGAACAAGACTGTTAGAGCGGTTTATTGAAAAAGACCCGAAACTTACAGTGAAGAAAGTCGAAATTAAACGTCAGCTAGAGAAATCTAGGGGCCGAATCTCAGAGTTTAAGAAAGAGCTTAAGCAGATTGACGAACGCTTGGCATCGCTACCAGCTCTCGAAGAAACCCTGAAGACTTTTCAAGAAGCTGGCCTTGAGAGCCGCTTAAATGAACAGAGTCTCTATGTTCGAGAAGAGCGAATCCTGAAGACGATACCAGAGCGGATCAATCACTATAGGGACTTGGTTAATAATCTTGGTGAAGCCTTACCAATCGATAGGGCATTTCTTTCAGACAAGGCATTAGCAGGCTTACCGAATAAGGCTCTTCTTGCAGAGGCAGACACTCTTCTAGCGAGGCTAAGCGAAGACCTTGCCAAAACTGTCAATGCTGGACAAAGAGCCTTACTTGAAGCCGCACAAGTACTCCAGACTATAGAAAACCGCTGGAAAGAAGGAAAAAAAGTCGCCGATGGCACATACCAACAAATATTGCGAGATCTGCAGAAGTCAAAGATTGATGGGGAAGAATTTATTCGGTTGCGCAGACAAATAGAAGACCTTCGTCCACTTAAGGAACGTCAAGCATTAATGGAGAAAGAGTTAAGTGAACATGAAAGGCAAAGGTTGAATCTACTGGCTGAATGGGAGGACTCCAAAACAGCGGTGTTTAGATTGTTGCAGCGAGCAGCTAAAAAAGTTAATGGGGCCTTGTCGATGCGTGTTTCTGTGCAATTAACCTTTGCTGGCAATCGTGAGCCTCTCATGCAACTTTTAAAAGAACAGATCGGCGGACGATTGTCAGAAGCGTTGGAAGTCCTAAAGAAGAGAACAGACTTATCCCTCAAAGAATTAGCTGATGCATGTAGGGCGGGGAAAGATGCTCTATCATCTAAATTCGGTATTCCTACATCTCAAGCCGACAGGGTTTGTCAAGCCGCAGGGGATGTTCCAATGCTAATCGAAGAACTAGACTTAACGTCAACGATGGCAATTAAGTTAAACGTTGCAGCTGAAGGACAGCCTCCGATCTGGCAGGCTTTAGAGGATTTGTCTACTGGTCAGAAAGCAACGGCTGTACTGCTCTTATTGCTTCTCGAATCGGATGCTCCGCTTGTCGTGGACCAGCCAGAAGATGATCTCGACAATCGATTCATTTCAGACGGCGTGGTTCCCAAAATGAGACAGGAAAAACGCAGACGGCAATTCGTATTCGCGACTCATAATGCCAACATTCCTGTCTTGGGTGATGCTGAACTTATAATTGGCCTTCATGCTTTCGGTGAGGGGGGCGAAGGTAAGGCAAAGATTCCGATCGAACACATGGGCTCAATCGATAATCGGCCTGTGCGGGAACTCGTGGAAGAAATCCTGGAAGGCGGCAAGGTTTCTTTCGAAACGCGAAGAATGAAGTATGGTTTTTGATTCGGTGCTCTCATGACAAGAACTGAGTTGCTTGAAATCGTACGAAATGGCGAGAGCTCTGGAGTTGAATTTAAGCGAGACACGATAGAGGGCCGTGCTCTCGCCAAAGAACTGGTGGCATTCGCCAATCTTCGAGGTGGCAAAGTATTACTTGGAGTCGAAGATGACGGCAACATAGTAGGAGTCACTCGCACCAACTGTGAGGAATGGGTGATGACTGCTTGCCGTGACAAAATTCGTCCCGAGATTATTCCTTATTTCGAGATGGTGCGGGAGGTAGTAGATGGAAGAGATGTAGCCGTTATCGATGTTGAACAGAGCTACACTGTACATCATGTTTGGCACGACCACCATCGTACCTATTGCATACGTGTTGGCACGCAAAGCCGGGAAATGAGCCAGGAGGAGCTAGAGAGATTGCTGCAACAGCGGGGAAGCATACGAGCAGATGTTCGACCGGTCACCGGCACGACAATCGATGATTTGGACCGCAGGCGTCTGGTTGATTACTTTTCTAGGATAAGAAAGCAGAGTATGCCAGATACTGAAGAGGTCTGGCGTACGTTACTTATTAATACTGAAATTCTAGATTCGCGTGAGCATTCTTCCCCAGCTACTTTGTCCGGCTTACTTTTATTTGGCCGAACACCTAATAGATTCCTGCCTCAAGCTGGTATCACAGCGGTTGCTTTTAAGGGAAGCGACAAGAGCTACGATATCGTTGATAAGGCCGCTTTGCGTGGACCCATGGTTCCCCTTATGAACGAGTCTGGCTTGTTGATCGAGAATGGGTTGGTTGAGCAGGCAATCGAATTTGTGCATCGAAATACTCACGTAACAGGAGTGCTAGAGGGTGGCGCTCGAAGAGTCGCCCTTCGTGAATACCCAGACGATGCCGTTAGGGAAACTGTGGTCAATGCCCTGGTTCATAGAGATTATCTTCTTTCCGGCACT
Source organism: Nitrospira sp. (assembly GCA_030456405.1). The sequence goes on along the minus strand of JAKDNQ010000055.1, from coordinate 2,921 downwards.
GACATAGAATTGTCGATTTACGATGACCGTCTAGAAATACTTTCACCTGGTCGTCTTCCCAACGCAATCACGATCGAGCGCATGCGCGCGGGATGTCGGGCGTCAAGGAATCAGCTTTTGAGAGATACAATGGCTGACTACAATTATGTCGAACAGCTAGGAATGGGCATTCCACGAAAAATAATTAGAAGTATGCATGAGCACAATGGAACAGAACCGAATTTGGCTCTTATCCAGGAAGAAACATTCCTTGTTGGTCTCCGCAAGAGTTAAGGCGATGTTCACTAAAGTTTGGTTGTCGTGGAGTTATCGGGCGCACCCCAAACCTGCGATGCGGTCGTATAACAGAACTATTTTCCACTTACTTCCTCTCACTGGATCTCACCCTATATCACGGCATAAGTCCTTGATGCTTTAGAATAAAACTTGTGAACCCCGCATAAACATTCAAGGTATTGAATTAGGCCAAAATCAAATCCCACCTTCGGCACCCTGGATGCTCGCAAGAAAGTCTGGAGGCTCCCTTTATCGAAAACACACGAAGCTAACCCGTTCGAAGTGGGTACAAACTCGGGGAGCCAAACAGGACTCGAACCTGAAAAATGCGGTCGTAGAACAGAGCGATCTGACATTCTCATCTTAGCCTTGGCTAGACCTTATTCTAGACCTCAACCTTGCCCTTCCAGGCCGATTGCGCAGGATGCTCAAAATGACATCCCAGCAAGGCCGCAGGGAGCGGGACGACTGAGGCGTACCCTTGCGGTACGTCGCAGGGAGGCACGCGACTGAGAACGACGCTGGGGGTCATTTTCAGCATCCTGTTACCGTGCATCATCCCACTCCCTGCCGTGTACCTCCGACCATATTTCATGCACCATTCGTTGATCGAGTACAAACCATGATGCCTTGTCGCGCAGACCCTGGAGGAACCTCATATCCGCATCCTTCAGTGTCTTGGGGCGCGGTTTAAGCGCCAGCATTTGGTAGACCGCCTCTCGCTCCCTCGACGAAGGGCGGACCATTTGCCCGCCTTCAAGGAATGGATTTTTTCGTGGCGTCTGGTTCAGCTGTGCCAATTGCATCGGAACATGTGGCGTCTCTTCAGCGCGCAACATCGATATCGCCGGCGTGGCATTCAGTCCGATGGCCAAGAGCAGAGCGATCACAATTCTAGATATATATTTGGGATCAGGCATACACGAAGATCGGCGAATCATTCTGCCTAGCAGTCTGCGGAAAAACTCAATTTATGCGCACAATGCCGTTGGCATCTTCCAAATGGCGTCGATGTCACAATAGTTTCAGGATGCTCAAAAAGGCCGTCCAGCAAGGCCGCAGTGAGCGAAGAGGCGAGGCGTACGCTTCGGTACGTTGAGCCTCTGAGCGACGCGAGAACGATGCTGGCGGATTTTTTCAGCATCCTGCTAGTCGATTTCCTCTGCTCATGAGGCGGCGTTAGAGGTCAGCCCCATCGCTGACGAGGCAAGGTCGAAACGGCTGCCGACTGGCAGCATGAACCCTTGGAGAAGACGACTGAGCCATCCGTGAAACGGGACGATCTCATAGGACCGTATCTCGAGATATCCATTGCCGGTCTGGACAAGGAGTGTCCCCGGTCGCTTGGCCATGATTTCTCCCGGGACTCTCCCTGATGGAGGCCCCTCTTGAGATTGGGCATCGTAAATCTTGATGGTGGTCCCGTTGAGATGGGCTGCAAGCGGTTCATAGGGTTGTACTGCGCGCCAGAGATTGGAAATGTGTTTCGCAGACGCGTTCCAATCCAGCACGGTGTCGGCGGCTTTCCTCTTTCCGAAATAGGTGCGTTCGGCGATATTTTGCGGCGTGGGGTTAACGGTTCCTTTCGCCATGGCAATGACGGCTTCTGTCAGGAGCGCCGCCGCTGTATGATGTTGGCGCTGTGTGAGTTGCCCCGCATTCTCGTTCTCTCCGACGATCAGTTCTTTCTGGGCGACAATAGCTCCTGCATCAATCTTTTCCGTCATCACATGAACGGTCACCCCTGCGACTGATTCCCCGTTCTTGAGCATCCAAAACGCCGGTTGTGGCCCTCCATAACGAGGGAGCAGTGAAGGGTGGCAGTTTAACACTCCTAATCGAGGTGTTTGAAGCAGGGCCGTCTTTAAAATCTGCGGAAAGAAAAAGACGACGATTAAGTCGATGTTCAAGCCCTTCACATATTCAACAAATGTGGGAGAGTTCACGTTGGGGGACGTGATGCGCTGGATCTTTTCCTTATCGAGCCATTTCCAGACGTCGAACCGAGGCGTCATCGCCCGTATTGGTTTGGATCGGCACAACATCGCTCTGACAACAGTCCTGATCGTATAACCAAGACCGTAACCCTTTGGATTTCGTTTCCAGAGAGGGCGGGCCCAGGCGACAATCTCATGTCCGCTGGCTTTCACTTGTCGGCCAAAATCCCAGTCATCGACCTCCGAAAGAACCAGAAGCCGTAGCCTGGAGGTCGTCGTACCTGCTTTCGTATAGAGATGAGCGCTCATCGCGTTTCACACCACGGTCACGATGGATCAGCGACCCTGCCGCTGGGAGTGTCTTCCTCAATATATCAGAGATGGCTTCTGATCTTGCACTCCAAACATGGCACAGTCAGATGCGTAGAATTAAGCCTAGAGACACCCCATTATACATGAACGTGAATAGGGTGGAGCCCCGGCTTTACAGTCGTGGTCCCTCTGGTATTTTCGGTGAAACCCGAAAGGGTTGAGTCCATATGAAGGAAGCGAAGATGAGACGGCCACTCAGTCGGTCAACACCTGTGTCATCACCCAACTGTTGACAGGGCTGCTAAGCAGCACGTAGCTTGGCTTGAATTCAATCGAATGAGTCCATCGCACCGATGCGCATCCTCTTCGTGAGGGAAGACACGTTCACCGCCACAG
>JAKDNQ010000213.1 GCA_030456405.1 Nitrospira sp. | reverse complement strand
TGCAAGATTCAGCGTCAGCACGTTCACCCGGGGTTCTCCGAGAATCCCAAGCTGGCGTCCTTCCGTATGCTGGGAGACAATTTGGCGAACCGTGACTTCTTCCATCCCCCGGGCACGGGCGACTCGTCTTATCTGGTATGCCGCGGACGCGGGACTGATATGTGGATCGAGACCGCTCCCTGAAGCGGTGACCAAATCCACCGGAAGGGGAAGAGGATTGTCGGGGTCGGCAGTCTTGAGCGCGTCAATGCGTGCTTGTACGGCTGTGATTAGCGCGGGGTTCGTAGGACCAAGGTTTGAACCGCCGGACGCAGACGCGTTGTAGGGGAACGGCGACGTGGCGGAAGGACGGCCCCAGAAATACTTCGGCGCGTCGAACGGCTGGCCGATCAACGATGATCCGACCGGCTTGCCGTCTTTCATAATCAGGCTCCCGTTGGCTTGCCGGGGAAACAGCACCTGAGCAATCCCAGTCACAGCGAGCGGGTATAGGAGCCCGACGATCAGGGTCAGGGCGGCGAGCGCCACCAAAGCCGGGCGAAGTTGGCTCCACATGTAGGCCTCCTCAGACTAAGTGCAGGGCGATAAGCAACAAATCGATGAGCTTGATTCCCACAAATGGAACAATGATCCCTCCCAACCCGTAGACCAGGAGATGTCGGCTGAGCAGCCTCGCCGCGCCGATCGGTTGATACTTGATTCCTCTCAAGGCGAGCGGAATGAGCGCAACGATGATCAGCGCGTTGAAGATCACGGCCGACAACACAGCACTGGCCGGCGTCGCCAGTCCCATAATATTGAGCACGCTCAGCGCTGGATAGGTCGAGGCGAACGCCGCGGGAATGATCGCGAAATACTTCGCGATATCGTTAGAGATACTGAACGTCGTGAGCGCGCCGCGGGTCATCAAGAGTTGCTTGCCGATTTCCACAATTTCAATAAGCTTGGTCGGGTTGGAGTCGAGGTCAACGAGGTTTCCGGCTTCCTTTGCGGCTTGCGTGCCGGTGTTCATGGCCACCGCGACATCCGCCTGAGCCAGCGCCGGCGCGTCGTTTGTGCCATCCCCTGTCATCGCCACCAGACGGCCACCGGCCTGCATCTCTCGAATCAGCTTGAGCTTGGCTTCCGGCGTGGCCTGCGCCAGGAAGTCGTCCACACCGGCTTCTGCAGCCACGGCTGCCGCAGTCTGTGGATTGTCGCCGGTGATCATCACCGTTTTGATACCCATGCGTCGTAATTCAGCAAACCGCTCTTTGATACCGCCCTTGACGATATCTTTCAGGTAGATCACGCCCAGCACATTTTTCCCCTCCGCCACGACCAACGGTGTGCCGCCCTGCTTCGCAATGGTCTCCACATGGGATCGGATGCCCAAGGAGAATTGGCCGCCTCGCTCGGTCACATAGGCCTCGATCGCATCACCCGCTCCTTTCCGAATCTGGCGCCCATCCATGTCAACCCCGCTCATCCTGGTCTGAGCTGTAAACGGAATGAACGTTGCGCCGAGTTCGTTGATCTCGCGTGCACGAAGACCGTACTTCTCCTTCGCCAGGACCACGATACTGCGCCCCTCCGGCGTCTCGTCCGCCAACGACGAAAGCTGGGCCGCATCGGCCAGCGCCTGATCGCTCACCCCGTCGGCCGGAAAGAACGCAGTCGCCTGACGATTGCCCAGCGTGATGGTGCCGGTCTTGTCGAGCAGTAACACATCCACGTCGCCCGCCGCTTCGACCGCCTTCCCCGACATGGCAATGACGTTGGCTTGCACCATTCGATCCATACCCGCGATTCCAATGGCAGAGAGCAATCCTCCGATCGTGGTCGGGATGAGGCACACCAACAGCGCGACTAAGACCGTCACGGTCACCGGTGCTCCCTGGCCTGCCGACTGCACACTGTAGAGCGAAAAGGGGAGCAACGTGGCGGTCGCTAAGAGAAAGATGACCGTGAGTGCCGCCAGCAGAATGTTGAGGGCGATCTCATTCGGCGTCTTTTGGCGCTTGGCCCCCTCGACCATCGCAATCATCCGGTCAAGAAATGTCTCGCCGGGGTTAGCCGTGACCCGTATCACCAACCAATCCGACAGGACACGTGTTCCGCCTGTCACGGCGCTGCGATCGCCGCTCTCTCGAATGACGGGGGCGCTTTCGCCGGTGATGGCACTTTCGTTCACCGAGGCGATGCCTTGGATGACCTCCCCGTCGCAGGGGATAAGATCGCCGGCCTCCACTAAGACGACGTCTCCCCGCTTCAAGGCGCTCGCCGGGACGATGGAGGATGGAGCATTGAGATACTGGTCGCCGGACTCCGGCCGGCCCAGTTTCTTTGCATTCATTTCACGCCGGGCGCTCCGCAGCGATTCCGCCTGTGCTTTTCCACGCCCTTCCGCCATCGCTTCGGCAAAGTTCGCGAACAGCACGGTGAACCAGAGCCAGAGCGATACAGCGAGGATGAACCAGACAGGCGCTTCGCCTTTCCCGAATAGCGCCTGACACAATAAGATTGTGGTCAGCACACTCCCGATCGCGACCACGAACATGACCGGATTGCGAATTTGATGGCGCGGGTGAAGCTTTCGAACAGATTCCACCATCGCCTGTCTCACAATCCGATTATCGAACAATGGCCTTCTCTTGTCTTGCGTGGTCATCTCGAAATCCTCCACGTCAGCGCCGTCATCGGCTCACCATCAAGATGTGTTCGACGATTGGTCCCAGGGCCAGTGCGGGCACGAAGGTGAGCGCTCCCACGAGCACGACGACGCCGATCAGTAGCACGACGAACAGCGGGGTGTGGGTCGGCAGGGTTCCGGGACTAGCCGGTACGAGCTTTTTCCTCGCCAGCGACCCCGCCAGCGCCAACGTAGGAATCGCCAACCAGAAGCGCGAGATCAGCATCGCCAGACCGCCGGTGAGGTTATAAAAGGGCGTGTTGGCGCTCAACCCGCCGAACGCACTGCCGTTATTATTCCCCATCGATGTATAGGCATAGAGCATCTCACTCAGCCCATGGGGGCCTGGGTTGAAAATCGAGCTGGTACCGACCCCCGTCACCGACGCAACTGCCGTGAAACCAAGGACCACCATCGGCATGATGAGAATCAACAGGGAGGCCATCTTCATCTCATAGGGTTCGATCTTCTTGCCCAGGTATTCGGGCGTGCGGCCCACCATCAAACCGGCCACGAAGATCGCGATGATCGCAAAGACCACCATGCCATAGAGACCGGAGCCGACCCCGCCCAAAATCACCTCGCCGAATTGCATCATGAATAACGGAACCAAACCCCCAAGCGGCGTGAATGAATCGTGCATCGAGTTCACTGCGCCGGTCGAAGTCGCAGTCGTGGCGGTGGCGAAGAGCGCCGAGCGGGCGATGCCGAAGCGGACTTCCTTGCCTTCCATATTGCCGCCGGGCTGCGCGTTACTAGCTGTCTGATCGATCCCGAGCGCCGCAATGCGGGGATTTCCCGCCGACTCCGCCCAATAGGCGCCGAAAATGAAGAGTACTAATACGCATATCATCGCGGCGAGGAGCGCCCAGCCCTGACGCTGGTCGCCGACCATCTTGCCGAACGTATAGGTCAAGGAGGCGGCGATCAATGTCTCGGCGAGAATGAGGAAGAAGTCCGTCAAGGGTGTCGGACTCTCGTACGGATGGGCAGCGTTGGCGTTGAAGAATCCCCCGCCGTTTGTTCCCAGATGTTTGATCGCAACCTGCGATGCGGCCGGCCCGATGGCTAAGGCTTGTTCAGCCACTGTCGTTGATTCTGTCTGGGGTTGGCCCTTCTCGTCCAAGATTGCCTGCCCCGCGGCATCGGTGAGAGGCTTGTCATACGTGACGGATTGGGCCAGCGTAGCCGTGTGATAAGTCGCAAAGGTCTGGACCGTTCCCTGCGATGCCAGGATCAGCGCGAGAACGGCTGAGAGCGGCAGCAAGATATAGAGGGTGCTGCGGGTCAGATCGACCCAGAAATTCCCTATGGTCTCCGTGGTCCGGCGCGCCAAGCCGCGAATAAGCGCGACCAGAATCGCCATCCCTGTTGCTGCAGACACGAAATTCTGGACCGTGAGTCCAAGCATCTGAGTCAGATAGCTCAGCGTCGTTTCACCTCCGTAGGCCTGCCAGTTCGTGTTGGTCACGAAACTCGCGGCGGTGTTGAACGCGAGATCGGGAGCCACGGCGCCAAATCCCTGTGGATTGAGCGGGAAGAATCCTTGCGAACGTTGCAACGCGTACAAGGCAAAGAACCCGGCGCCGTTAAACAGGAGCATCGCAACCGCGTAGGTCTTCCAATTCATCTCGTCAGCTTGACGCACTCCGCAGAGGCGATAGATAAGCCGCTCAAGAGGGCCCACCACCCGGTCGAGCCCACAGGCTTGGCCTTCGTACACCCGCGCCATATACCAACCCAGCGGCTTGACCAGGGCGAGCAGCACGACAAAGTAGAGTCCGATTTGAACCAGTCCATTGATCGTCATCAGAACCACTCCGGTTTCAGCAACGCCACCATGAGATAGACCAATAGCCCGAACGCAAAAATGCCGGCGAGCACGAGCATGTCGTCCTCCTTCCTAGAGACGATCCAGGCTGTAGAGCAACCACCAGGAGAT
>JAKDNQ010000054.1 GCA_030456405.1 Nitrospira sp. | reverse complement strand
CGTCTTTCCATTCAACGGTAGGCACCATGGAAGGATCTTGTAGCGGGAACTGAGGACTAGTGCAAGGGGCTAGCGTTTTGGCGACCACTCCATTCCACGGGATTGTCAACGGTAACGGGTATACGACGTAGTCTGCATGATTTGGCCTACCAGCGCGATCAACGATCGGCACGCCACTGGTTCCATATACGGATCCAGTTTGCCTCCTCACAAAGCCACAGGCATGAGACCCTGTTCGTTGGCTGAAACATCAACTCTCTCGCTCGATGCACATGAAGCCTGTCGTCAGACACACGGCCGGTAAACCAAATCCCTCCGTCATGGTCGGTTCGTAACACCATACTGCCCTCCGACTTATAGGCGCCGAGCACAGCATCGGCAGGGTGTTTGTAGGAATTATGGCGGCCTGCAGAAAATACGGCATACTGGGGATGCAACGATGCCAACCAGGCATAGTTCAACGAGCTCACCGCCCCATGATGCGGCACCTTGAGAACATCGACCGGACTGTGAAGCGGTGAGCGGGACATCCGCAACAAACCACTGTGCTCGACATCCGCGGCGAAGAGCATCGTATGAGTGCCACAAGTGAGACGCGTCACCACAGAACGATTGTTCAACTCATGCCCGCCTGAACGACTCTTGTGGGGCGATCGAGCAGGGTCTTCATCTATCTGTGGATTGAGGGCCAACAACCGACAGGGACCGGACGATACGATCTCCTGCCCTTCACTGACGACCCCTTCTGAGAGTCCTTGAGTCGCTAATGATTCCTGCACACGTCGATAAAATAGTACTTCACGAGTCTCTCCCGATCCCCAGTACTGTTTCACAACAAAATGTCGGACTACCCAGGCAAGGCCTCCGACATGATCAAGTTGTGGATGCGTACCGATGACCTGGTCAATAGTGCGAATACCTCTATTCCAGAGAAATGGAGCCACCACCGCGCGACCCATGTCGAATCGTTCATAGGTCGCTCCCCCGTCGATCAATACCACCTGTCCATTAGGCAGTTCAACCACCGCACTGTCGCCTTGCCCAACGTCAAGAAACGTGACCCGAAAGTGATCTCCGTCGAGAAACATCCGTGGAGACCATGCCCACCACAACAATATCAATAGGACCCCAGCGCCCGCTGCCCACTGGAATGCCGCACTATCCACTCGCTGCCAGAGCAGGATGAGGCAACCATAAAACAGGACCATTGTGAAAACCGACGGGGCCGCGACATGCCATTCCCCTCCAGGAAACATCGATATCAAGCGGATCGCAACCACAAAGTATTCAAGCAGCCATTGATTCAATGCGGCCAGGGGCAGGACGGCTCCCCCTACCGCAATCTCCCAAATTGCAGACAGGAGGCCGATCGGAACAAGTAAGATTCCCATCACGGGAACGGCCAGTACATTGGTAAAAAGACCGAGCCAAGGCAGTTGATTGAAATAGTACGCAACAAGAGGAATGGTCAGCAGGGTTACGACGCCGCTCATGACCATAGAGTCTCTCCCCCATCGGATACACGTTCTTAGAAACGACGGTTCATCTGATCTATTCAGCACCTCTTCTGTGTCAACAACCGTCGACCAAGAGAGCCATCCAGCCATGGCCATGACAGACAAAAAGGAGAGCTGAAAGGAGATATCGAATAGCGCATGAGGATCATGCAGCAATATCGCCACTGCGGCGGCAGAGAGGGCATGAAACAGCCGGCGCTCCTGACCCAGCCAAATCGCACTCAGCCCGACAGTGACCATCAACAACGACCGAATCGTCGCGAGTTCCGCCCCGGCCAGGCAGGCGTAGCCGGCGACCGGAACGAGCGTACAGACAGCGGCCATACGAGTCGGCGTGATTTTCCGAGACAGTGCAAGAAGCCAATCGGAAGGCAACAGAATCGTGGCCCATCTGACCACCGAGAAAATAAGCAGCGCGACAAGGCCTAAGTGACTCCCTGAAATAGAAAGGAGATGGACAGTCCCGGTCGCCATAAACTGATCGCGGAGCTCGGTGTCCAAATATCCTCGATCGCCGATGATGATACCCAGATAGAGTCCCAGTGCGGGCTGGGGGATCGTCTGCAGCGCGGCAAGGCGGATACTGCTTCTCCACCGATCGAATTGATTCCAAATCGCCCACCAAGCATGCGCAGACCCAGACTCAAGAAGCTGCACTGCATGAGGTCCGGTCACCGTCGCGATCGCATCAATACCTTGCCGCTCAAGATACATCGCATAGTTAAATCCACCCGGGTTAAGTGATCCGCTCGGGGGCCGCACTATCGCCCGGAAGCCGACTCTGTCACCTTGGAAGAATACTTGTTCAGGCGCGCGCCACGTCAGCCGAACATGCCTCAATGTTCCCGATGCATCAACTGGATCGTCCGACCTAATGGTCATAACCATCCGGTCGGGCGCCTGTTGCACTGGCGCCACAATACGGCCAGTGACCTCGATCATGGAATCGGAATGATCCTCGGTTATTGGATCATGGGCAGCCAGATTGACCACCGCCGCCCAATAGACCACTCCGACTAAGAGTGTTCCGTAGAGGTACGTCGCCTCGCGTGCGGAGAACCGATTGAATCGTTCGAGAACAACAGCGCCTAGCCCGGCAAGGAGGAGCAGGAAACAGGTGGAGAGGGGGAAATATTGGGTTTGTGATCCGATGAAAAGCCCGACAATAAAGGCAACGGTGAGGGACGGCAGCATAAGCCTCCCTCAATGGGAGCGACAATCCTAGCCCAGATGGGACTTGACGACGTCTACAAGATGATTGGCCACTTCTCGAATCTGGTCATCGCGCTCACCCTCGACCATCACCCGCAAGAGCGGTTCGGTGCCGGAGTACCGCACCAATACGCGTCCACTGCCATCAAGACGCTGTTCACTTTCATGGATCGCGCGTTGGAGTTCTGGGACTGTGTCGAGAATCGGTTTCTTTGTGACAGTCACATTGAGTAATACTTGTGGAACCGCCGTCATGGCTTGGGCCAGCTCGGACAAGGGCTTCCCTGTGCGTTTCATAAGCGACAAGACTTGCAACGCAGAAATCAATCCGTCACCGGTCGTATTATGGTCTAGGAAAATGAAATGGCCTGACTGCTCCCCCCCGAAGTTGTAGCCCTCAGCCGACATCCGTTCAAGCACATACCTATCACCGACTGCAGTCCGCACGAGGGCGATACCCGCTTTCGTCATAGCCGACTCTAATCCAAAATTGCTCATGACAGTCCCCACGACTGTCTGTTTCGCAAGCCTCCCTTGACGATGAAGATCAAGCGCCAACATGGCCATAATATGATCGCCGTCAATGACGCGGCCCTGTTCGCAGACGAAGATGGCGCGGTCGGCGTCCCCGTCCAACGCGACTCCAAGATGAGCTCCCTGCTCATGAACGGCCTTCTGCAGCAATTCGGGATGAACCGCGCCACAGCCGGCATTGATATTCATCCCATCGGGCTTATTGGCGATCACTTCGACCGTTGCCCCCAGTTCGCGCAATACCGTTGGCGCAACCTTGTAGGCCGCGCCATTGGCACAATCGACCACGATCTTCATACCCTGAAAGTCCAGTTCCTTCGGGAGAGACCGCTTGACGAACTCGATGTAACGCCCCTCTGCGTCATCGATTCGATAGGCTTTCCCAATGGCATCGGCCGTCGGCCTGAGATGATCAATCCCGTTCGAGACGATGAGCCCCTCAATACGAGCTTCCATCTCATCGGGTAATTTGAAGCCGTCATTGGAAAAAAACTTAATGCCGTTATCCTGATAGGGATTGTGCGAGGCTGAGATCATCACCCCCGCATCGGCTCGAAGGCTCCGCGTCAAGAATGCAATCGCCGGCGTCGGCAGCGGACCGACCAGCAACACATCGACACCCATCGAGCAAATCCCGGAAATCAACGCTGATTCCAACATATAGCCGGAGATGCGGGTGTCCTTGCCGATCACGATCTGGTGACGTCCGGCTCGGCGCATAAACAAATGCGCGGCAGCTCGTCCCAGTTGCATGGCGACTTCACTGGTCATTGGATCGAGATTGGCGATCCCCCGAACTCCATCGGTACCGAACAATTTACGCATGTTGTGCTTTCATGGACATGGTCGTCCGTTGACTATTCTGATTAATCGCTGCTGTCACTCGCACCACATCTTTCATGGCCCTGACATCGTGAACACGAAGGATTCCAGCCCCACGATCAACTGCCATCGCCACCGCTGCCGCCGTCCCCCACTGACGTTCTTGCACCGGACGATCTAGGAGTTGCCCAAGGAACCCCTTCTGTGAGACACCAACCAACAATGGGCATTCAAATTTTTCGAAGCGGTTCAATTGGGCTAACAGCGTAAGGTTATGTGTCAGCAGTTTACCAAATCCGATACCTGGATCAAGAATGATCTGTCTTCGTGCGATACCATGTGCCATTGCAAAACGGATTCGTTCCTCGAAAAATACCGAGATTTCCTCGACCACATCGTCGTAGCGTGGAGCCTGCTGCATTGTACGCGGCGTTCCCGCCATATGCATCAGAACGATTCCGGCTTCCGCTCGGGCGACCACATCGACCATGACAGGGTCGCCGCGCAGCGCCGTGACATCGTTCACGAGAACCGCTCCCGCGTCTAGTGCCGCGCGTGCAACAGCGGCTTTGGAGGTATCGATTGAAATCGGAATAGTAACGGCTTTTGCTACTGCGGTTACGACGGGAATCGCACGACGATATTCTTCTGCCTCGTTTACGACATCGGCGCCAGGACGCGTCGACTCTGCGCCGATATCCAACAAATCGGCCCCTTCTTCTACTAATTGAAGGGCATGCGCTACAGCAGCAGCGGTATCCAAATAGCGTCCGCCATCGAAGAATGAATCAGGCGTCACATTCACCACACCCATAATCAATGGTCGGCCAGAAAATTCAATCAGCCGATCTTTTGCCTGTCTGGTCAAAATCATAGGTTCTCACATGAGGCGGCGCATGAAGAGACTGTCCTGTAACAGAACCGTCCACCTGGCGTGGTTGTACAGGATACAACACGTACTATACAAGAAGGACTCCCTTCTCCGACTGTTGCCTTTTAGATATACTGCCCCGTGGCGCCAATGCCCTGAAATGGCGCCACGGGATCAGCGATACAGGAAATTAGGCAGGAACTGGTTGGGATGTGGATTGCGTAAGAATGTGATCAATGTCGGGTCCGTCGAGTACTTCTTTCTCTAAGAGGGCTTCCGCCAAACGCTTCAGGCTGGCCATGTTTTCCGTAAGCAGCCGCTTCGCCCGCTCATAGTTTTCCGTCACAAGCCGCCTGACTTCCTGGTCGATCTCCATGGCTATTTGATCGCTGAAATCGCGCGAACTCCCCATCTCCCGCCCAAGAAAAATTTGTTCGTTTTGTTTGCCGAACGTCAGGGGTCCCATCTTTTCGCTCATGCCCCATTCACAAACCATCTTCCTCGCAAGGTCCGTCGCGCGCTCTATATCGTTTCCCGCTCCAGTCGTCATCTCTTTCAGAACCAACTCTTCCGCCACACGCCCTCCCATGAGAATGGCAAGCTGGTTGAGCAAATATCCCTTTGAATAGCCGTGCCGGTCATCGGTGGGGAGCTGCATCGTGACGCCCAAGGCGCGGCCCCGAGGAATAATGGTGACTTTGTGTACGGGATCCGTTCCAGGAAGCAACTTGGCGATCAACGTGTGCCCGGCTTCATGATAAGCCGTTGTCCTTTTCTCCTCGTCGCTCAAGAACATACTCTTTCGCTCTGCCCCCATCAGCACCTTATCTTTAGCCATCTCAAAGTCGATGACTTCGACTTCTTTTTTGTTGAGTCTCGCAGCCCAGAGGGCCGCTTCATTGACCAAGTTTTCCAGATCGGCGCCTGAAAATCCCGGAGTGCCGCGCGCGATTTTTTCCAACTCTACGTTCGCCGCAATCGGAACTTTCTTTGTATGCACCTGGAGAACCTCGATACGCCCGCGCATGTCCGGTCGATTCACCACAACTTGCCGATCAAAACGCCCCGGTCTGAGCAAGGCGGGATCGAGAACATCCGGCCGGTTGGTCGCTGCGACCAAGATCACACCTTCTGTCGTATCGAACCCATCCATCTCGACGAGCAATTGATTGAGCGTCTGTTCACGCTCATCATGGCCTCCACCCAACCCTGCTCCACGAAGCCGGCCGACGGCATCGATTTCGTCGATAAAAATAATGCAGGGCGCATGCTTTTTCCCCTGCTCGAACAGATCACGAACACGAGACGCTCCAACGCCGACAAACATTTCAACGAAGTCCGATCCACTGATACTGAAGAACGGCACATTGGCTTCGCCGGCAATGGCCTTGGCCAATAGCGTTTTCCCTGTACCTGGCGGGCCGACGATCAAGACACCTTTGGGAATACGTCCGCCGAGCTTTTGAAATTTGCGTGGATCCTTGAGAAACTCAATAATCTCAAGCACTTCATTCTTGGCTTCATCAACGCCAGCCACATCGGCGAACAAAACCTTTTTACGCTCTTCCGTCAGCAAACGGGCGCGGCTTTTTCCAAATGAAAGGGCCTTATTGCCCCCCATCTGCATTTGCCGCATCAAGAAGAACCACAAACCCAGGAACAGGACAAACGGTCCCCAGGTCACAAGGAAGGTAATGTACCATGGACTTTCGTCCGGCGGCTTCGCCTCAATCTGCACCCCCTTGTCCCGCAAGACCTGCACCAATTCAGGATATTCTACCGAATAGGTTCGAATACGAGTTTTGTCTTTCAGGATGGCGCTGATGTGACTGGATTTGATGATGACACGCTCGACGTCGCCCTTATCGAGTTTGGTCATGAACTCACTAAAAATCACATCTTCTTCCGGCTCGTGGTGCGGCACGCTGAATAGGTTGAACAGCAAAATCATGAAGAGGCCGACAACCACCCAGAAAAGTATATTCTTTGTCCTGGAATTCATCCAGATCTCCTTGTGGACGGCACGCTTATGGTCAGAACAACCATCAACGTAAGTGATGTTATCACAGGTGCCTTCATACTGACAACCGTGAGATCAAAGCCTTACTCTTGATCTCCCTCCACATCCAATACAGCCAGATAGGGAAGGTTCCGGTACTTCTGCTGATAATCGAGCCCGTAGCCCACGACATATTTATCGGAAATCTCGAACCCTACGTAATCGATGGTGACATTGACCACTCGACGTTCTGGCTTACTCAGCAAGGTGCAAACCTTAATTGACCGAGGCTTTTTTTTCGCCAACGTCTTGACCAAGTACTGAGCTGTGAGCCCGGAGTCGACGATGTCCTCCACCAGCAACACGTCTTTCCCTTTGATGTCCTCGGTCAACTCGGTCACCATTTTAACTGTTTTTACCTTGCCTGATGATGTTGTCTGAGACCCTTCACTGGTCACCATAAGAAAATCTACCCGCATGGGAATTCTAATTGCGCGAGACAGATCGGCATAGAAGGCATAGGCTCCCTTCAATACTCCCACCAAAACACAATCCATTCCAGCATAATCGGTCGTGATCTGCTTACCCAACTCACGAATCCGAGCTCGCATTTCTTCTTGTGTCACCATCGGTCGACCGAAGATCCGTTCCATACTCCCTTACTCCCTCTCTCTCGCCCGGTTATGCACCGAGACAACTAAACACTGTGTCGTCCCGCTACGAACGACAAACCGCTCATCCTGCCGCATTCCCACCACCCAGAGAATCCCCTCTGGCGCCACTAATAGTGGAACCTTCCCTCGTTCATGGCGAGCCACTTTCCTATCAGTAAAGAGGTCTTGCAACTTCTTGCTCTTTCCCTTCATCCCATAGGGAAAAAATCGATCGCCGGCCTGCCATGCGCGAACGACCAAGGGCTCAGAAAACCGGTCGGCATCGAACAATGCCACATCTTGTGTAGGAAGCCTCTCTAGCTCATCGACTGCATGACGAGTCATACGTTGTACATGAATTTCCTGATTCGTTCCAGCCCACGAGACCGTTGAAGGCGCCGAAACCGTACGTACTTCTTTCTTGTTTTGGTCTGCATCGATCGGATTGCTGCGACCTCTCCCTGCTGGGCTAAATCGCACCACACCTTGATCCAGCGTCACGACGACCTGCTTCAACACCAACCGAGTTCCGTTCACCTCCTTCAGAAAGACACATCGAACTGATTCCACGACCGCAAGGCTGCTCGCGCGCCCCTCTTCATCATACGTTCGTAAAATGGCTCGAGCAACCCGCCGTTGAAGCGCAATCGGCAACTCGATGAAGGCTCGATGATCGACCCGTTGCACACCATTTGATTCACGGCTGACGAGTGCGCTCACTAGGGTACCTGTTACACTTTCCAAGAAATGTTCGTCCTCTCGTAGCAAATCCGCCTGCCGCCGCAGCACACGCACAGCAGCCGGCGCTAACTGTGTGAGAACAGGGAACAGTTCCTTCCTAATCCGATTGCGATGATAAAGTGTTTGCTCGTTACTCGAATCACGCCGATAGGTCAGCCCTTCATGATCCAGATATGCGATCACCTCTTTGCGAGAGGCTGCGAGAAGAGGCCGAATAATCCCGTCTTCACGAGCGTACGACATTCCTGCTAACCCGGTCATGCCAGCCCCTCTCAATAACCACATGAGTACCGTTTCAGCCTGGTCATCGGCAGTATGACCGACCGCAATGCGATCAGCCCCTAGTTCGTAAGCCAATTGTTTCATGAAGCCATACCGTGCCTCACGTGCGGCAGCTTGAAGCGACGATCTCTGCCGCCGCTTGGCCAACGAGGGGCGGTGGACAACAAGGTTCAACTGTCGTTCCCCGCAGAATGTGCGGATAAAAGATTCATCGGCGTCGGATTCCCCTCCACGTAATCCATAGTTACAATGGACCACCGTCAGGGTGAGCCGCCAGGAGGGGGCCAAGCGATGGAGGAGTGACAACAACGCAATCGAGTCTGGCCCACCCGACACAGCTACCAATACGTGATGACCGGAAACGAACAGCTGATGCTGCCGCACCGTCCGAACAAGCTGGGCCAACAACACGCGTCGGGCGGCGGGCTTGGAATTCGGCTTCATGATCGTCGTCTCAGCAGCCATGCTACTGAACTCCCTGCGGAATACGCCGTAAACTGATGCGTGCCTGCTCCACGTCATGCGCAATTTGCTTCGATAGCTCATCGGCCGATGCAAAGGTGTGATCGCCGCGTACCCGTGCCACAAACTGCACAGTAATTTCCTGGCCGTACAGATCGCTGTTCTGATCCAACAGATTGACTTCGATCAACCGCTCGCCCACTCGAAAGGTCGGTCTCGTTCCAATGTAGGCAATCGCATCAAAGATCTGACCGGCGTGGATCGTCCTCGCAGCATACACTCCATCAGGGGGCACGACACGATCGGCAGGGATGCGAAGATTGGCTGTAGGCCACCCCATCGCCTGCCCCTGATGCGTCCCATGCACCACAGTCCCTCGAATCCCATAGACGCGTCCGAGCAAGAGGGTTGCCTGCTCCATATTGCCTTCTTGAATAATACGGCGAATCCTACTGGAGCTTACCACGTCCCCCTCAATCACCACGGGAGTCACAGGATGCACGAGAAATCCGTACTGCTCTCCGAAGCGCACGAGGTCATCGATACGCCCTGCCCGTCCTTTCCCAAACGCAAAATGATTGCCTACAAACAGTTCCGATAGGGCGAGCGACCGATGCAGGATATCTTCCACAAATTGATTCGGACTCATGCCTGCGAAGGCAGGGGTAAAGTCCAGAAAAACCACTTCGTCGATCCCTGCGGATTCGAGATGCGCAAGCTTTTCCGCTGGACTGGTGAGAAAACGAAGATCGACACGGGGCGCCAGGATTTTTACCGGATGCGGTTCGAAGGTCAAGACGAGCGCCGTTCCCTGTGCGTTTCGAGCCGTCTCGACCACCGTCTGCAGCAACGCACGATGGCCCAGATGGTGGCCGTCGAAATTCCCGATCGTGGCGACTGGATAGGCGCGTGTACACTTGCCGGATAACCCACGCGTCACTTTCAGCATGATTGTCAGCCAAGGAGACGAGCGGCGTCTTTAGCGAAGTAGGTCAGAATAAGATCTGCACCGGCCCGTTTGATCGAGAGCAACGATTCCATCATAGCGCGCGATTCATCGAGCCAGCCGGCGTTGGCGGCTGCTTTGATCATGCTGTATTCTCCACTCACTTGGTAGGCCGCCACCGGCAATAACATCTGCGCTCTGGCAGCGGCAATGATATCGAGATATGGCAGCGCCGGTTTCACCATGATGATGTCGGCCCCTTCTTCAACATCGAGCGCGATTTCCCGAAGCGCTTCCCGACGATTGGCAGGATCCATCTGGTACGATTGCCGATCGCCGAATTGAGGGCTTGAACCAGCGGCATCGCGAAATGGCGCATAAAAACACGAGGCAAATTTAGCCGCGTAGGCCATAATGGGCATTTCTGAAAAACCCGCCTGGTCCAGGTCCGCCCGGATCGCCCCCACCCGTCCATCCATCATATCGGACGGAGCGACCATGTCGGCGCCGGCTTGTGCGTGAGTCCTCGCCATCGCGCAAAGACACTCCAGCGTTTCGTCGTTGAGAATGCGTCCGTCCTTGACGATACCGCAATGGCCATGATCGGTATATTCATCAATGCAGACATCGGTCATGACCATCAGCCCCGGCACTTGGTTCTTTACCGCTTTGACAGCCCGCTGCACGATGCCGTTTGGATCAAACCCCGAACTCCCTCGACCATCTTTCCGGTTGGGAATCCCAAAGAGGATGATGGCGGGAATGCCCAACGCCGCGATCTCACCGGCCTCTTTTACCAAGAGATCGACCGAAAGCCTGAACTGGCCTGGCATCGAGGCAATCTCTTCTCTTCGATCCCGCCCTTCGACGACGAACAGCGGGTAGATGAAATCGGATGGGGTTAGGCTCGTCTCCCGCACCATTCGGCGAAAGCCCTCATGCTGCCGCAGCCGCCTGAGCCGCTGTATTGGAAAAGCCATCAGATTACTTCCTCGGGAGATTCGTCAAAAACAGAACGAGATCCCGCACAGAAATCAAACCGACTAATTTGCCATCCTGCGTGACGCCAAGATGGCGAATGTGTGTTTTGGCCATGAGATCGTTGGCGTCTAAGAGGGTCTTATTCTCTTCGATCGTCATGATAGGGGCCGACATCACCTGTTCAACCGGCGTCTTGTGGGTATCCGCTCCGGCCGCAACCACACGTCGGACCATGTCGGTATCCGTCAGGATGCCGATAATCTCCTTCCCATTCGTCACAAAGAGGCTGCCGATGCCCCGATCACGCATGATCCGTGCCGCTGTCTGCACATCGGTATCCCGCTCTATTGTCACAAACTTCTCTCTCGGAACCATGAACGACTTGACTGCCACCATAACCATGCCCTCCCTT
>JAKDNQ010000212.1 GCA_030456405.1 Nitrospira sp. | reverse complement strand
GAGCCGTTTCGTCAAGGAACTCGAATGTGTCACGCCAGCCCTTGCCACGAAGCGGAAAATCTTTTCGCAAGGGATAGCCTTCGGTATAGTCGTCCGGTAAGAGGATCCGGCGGAGATCCGGATGATGCCGGAATCGGATTCCCATCATGTCGTAGACTTCGCGCTCCATGAAGTCCGCGCCTTTCCAGAGGTCCGTCAGAGAATCCACAACGCAGTCCGATTCAGGCGCCCTCGTCTTGAGCCTGATTTGATGGCGTTTTCTGATCGAATACAATTCATAGACGACCTCAAATCGTTCTTCGTCGTCGGGCCAGTCAACCGAACTGACATGCACGATATAGTCGAAGTCCATGGCCGGATCGTTACGAAGGAACTGTGCGACTTCATGGAGCCGATCTCGCATCACGGTGACCGTAAGCTCCCCGCGCCACTCAACGGTTTTGACGAGTGCTGCGGAAAAATCATCTTGGAGTCGGCCGGCCAGTTCCTGCAATAGCATCGTCGTGACCTATACGTTAAGACCCGACTTGACCTGATCCGGCTGTTTGAGGAACACACGCTTCAGCATGATTCGTTCTTGTAACTTGAGAATGCCGTCGAAGAGCGCCTCCGGTGTCGGAGGACAACCCGGCACATAGATATCGACCGGCACAAAGCGATCGACACCTTGGACGACGCTATAACTGTCGTAAATATTTCCCGACGTCGCGCACGATCCCATCGCAATGACATATTTCGGTTCGGGCATCTGATCGTAGAGTTTTCGGATAACCGGGGCCATTCGTCGGCAGACGGTTCCAGCCACAATCATCAGATCGGACTGGCGCGGTGAGGCCCGGAAGACGCCGGCGCCGTAACGGTCCATATCGTACCGTGACGAGACGGCGGCAATCATTTCGATCGCGCAGCAGGCCAGGCCAAACGTCATGGGCCACAGTGACCCCTTGCGAGCCCAGTTCACGGCTTTTTCCACTGTCGTGGTGACGACGTCGGAGGCGCCGTCCTTGTCATGACGACCGATTTGGATTAGTCCCATTCCAGGGCGCCCTTCCGCCACGCATAAACATAGGCCACCAAAAACAATCCGATGAACACCAGCATTTCAATCAACCCGATCAAGGCAATCTTGGTGAACACCACTGCCCAGGGATAGAGAAAGATGACCTCAATGTCGAAGATCACGAACAGCATCGCAAAAATGTAATACCGAACCGGGAAGGGCATGCGAGCATCCGAAAATGGTTCTGATCCACATTCATAGGTCGAGAGCTTCTCCGATTCCGGATATTTCGGATGAACGAGATAACTAATAATCAGCGACCACAGGCCGAACGTCAGCGCGATAATGACAAAAAACAGAATCGGAAAATATCTGGTCAGATACTCGAGAAGTAACTCGGACCCACTCATGAGACCGGCCTTTCAACACCTTGATATGTAAGGAAGGCTGGATTTTAGACTTTGGGTAACAGGGATAGCAAGCGGCCAAAAGACCTGTAGGGTCGACCCGAAAGTCCTAGGCCCTGTCCGACAGTGCCTTTATAGCGAGATGAAGACAGCCGGAATACGAGACTCTAGACCATAAAAAGCCGGTAGTGTATTGTCGTAACAGGAAAGGCGTACTGCTTGATGAGTGATACGATGATAGACCGAGATCTCAACCAACGAATGGCCGCCTTGGCCCACTCCGAGATTCGAGCCATGACCCATGCTTGTGTTCAGGCAAAGGGCCTCAACATGGCGCAAGGGGTCTGCGACACACCTGTTCCACCGGTGGTGCTTCGATCCGCGACACAAGCGATAGAGGACGGGAAGAATATCTATTCGCGATTCGACGGATTGCCCGAACTGCGGCAGGCGATTGCCAAGAAGCTCATGCAGTACAACGGCATCACGGCTGATCCTGAAACGGACGTCACGGTCAGCGCGGGAGCCACCGGGGCTTTCCATTGCGCCTGCCTGGCGCTGCTCAATCCCGGCGACGAGGTCATCCTTTTCGAGCCCTACTATCAGTATCACATGAACGCGTTGCTGGCGGTTGAGGCGGTTCCGGTGAGAGTGATTATGCGGCCTCCCGATTGGCTGTTTTCTATCGACGAGGTCGAGCGCGCGATCACGCCTCGAACCAGGGCGATCATTGTGAATTCACCCGGCAATCCCTCCGGGAAAGTGTTCAGCCGGCAAGAACTGGAGAGTCTTGCCGCGATCATCCAACAATACGATGTCTTCGTGTTCACCGACGAAATCTACGAGTACTTTCTGTATGACGGTCGCACCCATGTGAGTATGGCGACCCTGCCGGGCATGGCTCACCGCACGATTACCGTCGGCGGATACTCCAAAACCTTTAGTATCACGGGCTGGCGCATCGGCTACAGTGTCGCATCGGCGCGGTGGGCACAGGCGATCGGCGCCATCAACGACCTGCTCTATGTCTGTGCTCCGACGCCGTTGCAGGCGGGAGTGGCGATGGGCATCCAGGAACTTCCGGACTCGTTCTATCTCGACCTGGCGCGCGACTATCAACGGAAACGCGATCGGTTCTGCCAGGCCTTGGCGAATGCAGGTCTCACGCCGTCGATTCCTCAGGGCGCCTACTATGTGCTGGCCGATGTGTCACGTTTACCCGGCATAACGGGAAAAGAGCGTGCGATGTTTCTCCTCGAGACGATCGGTTTGGCCGGTGTGCCGGGCGAAGCCTTCTTTGGGGGGACAGACGGGAAGCGGTTCATTCGATTCAGCTATGCGAAAATGGACTCCGATATTGAAGATGCATGTCGGAGGCTTGCGCGGCTTGGCTGACAGGCTGGTTATGAGGGGTCGTCTGGGAATCCCTGCACACTCATAGGATTGAATCAGGCAGTTTTCCGTGGGTCCATTTCGCTCGACCGCTTGTGTGCCCGTTCACCAAATGGTAAGTAGGAAGAAGCGAGATGAGTGGAAAGGCCGGCATGATGATGGGTTGTGGCAAGGAACTTCATGGAAGGACGTAAACATACTCGTTTCGCGGTGCAGCTGCCTGTATCGTTCAGTGGCGACCAGCTATCCGACAGAGGGACTATCCTGAATGTGTCTGCGGAGGGTTGCGCCATCACGTCGGACACCGTGGCCGACGCTGCAGTCTATCTGAAAATGGCGATGCAACTCAGGGAGCGAGAGGAGCCGGTTCAGGTCGATCTGGCCGCGGTCCGGTGGGTTTCCGCGACGAGGTTCGGTGTTGAGTTTATTAAGATTCGTCCTGCAGAGGGGGAGCGGCTGAAGAAGTTTGTCAAGGCGCTCGAGTCAACGACCTGAGCGCAGGCAATCTCAACGCGATTCGAGCGGCTATTTCATCGCGACACTCCTGACTTGTTCATAGGTAGTCAGGCCCGCGAGTATTTTCAGAATTCCATCCTGCACAAGTGTCACCATCCCATCCTTCACGGCCAGGCTCTGCATCTCTGCAGTTTTAGCACGGTTCTGGATCAGGTTGCGCATCTCATCCGAACCGCATAAAAGCTCATGCAAGGCGACCCGACCCTTGAGGCCTGTCTGGTTGCAGGCATCGCATCCACGGCCTCGATAGAGCTGAAAGTCCTCGCGATAACTCACTCCGATTGTTTCCCAGGCTTGTTTCCCATACCCCTGGGCCAGTCTATCGAACTCTTGCGCCGCTGGATGGTAGGGCTCCTTACAGTTGACGCAGATTCGTTTGCAAAGGCGTTTCGCGACCACGCCTCGCATAGCATCGGCGAAGTTGAAGGAATCGCATCCCAGGTCGAGGAGACGGATCACCGTTTCGACAGCCCCATTCGTGTGTAATGTGCTCAAGACCAGGTGTCCGGTCAGCGACGCCTCAATGGCCACATCGGCGGTGTCTTTGTCTCGCATCTCCCCGATCATGATGACATCAGGGTCTGCCCGTAAGAATGACCGCATGGCGGCGGCAAAGGTAAACCCGATTTTCGGATGGACTTGCACCTGCCTGAGGCCTTCCTGGGTGAGTTCAATAGGGTCTTCCGCCGTCCAGATTTTCCGTTCGTCTGTATTGAGATGACGAAGCATGGCGTGGAGGGTTGTGGTTTTTCCGGATCCAGTGGGGCCTACGCATAGGATGATCCCGTGCGGCTTCTCGACGATTTCCAGGAGCATCTTGATTGTTGCCGGAGCAAACTCCATGGCATCGAGAGGAAGGGGTTCCTTCGCTGTAAGCAATCGCATGACCACGTCTTCGTTGTTGCCGGCAGTCGGCAGAGTCGCCACGCGCAGCTCGATTTCTCTATCCTGATTCAGCTTGAACCGGATCTTCCCGTCCTGCGGTTTTCGGCGTTCTGAAATATCCAAATTGGACATGATCTTGATACGGGACACCAAGGCTCGCCGATAAATTGCGGGAATTCTCATATAGGTAGAACAGGTGCCGTCTACGCGAAAACGAATAGCAGTTTCCTTGCGATCCGAATACGGTTCGATATGGATGTCGGACGCCTCATGTCGGTACGCCTCGGCAATGATCTGACTCGCAAGCCGCACAATCGCGGAATCGTTCTCATCGATGCCCTCAGAGTCGAGGTCGGAAAACGACTCCTGGTGCGCGTCATGGACCAACTCCCCCAGCGTGTCCGCGATGGATCCGTTGTCGGTGTCTCCGATCGTGGCGTTGAGGA
>JAKDNQ010000053.1 GCA_030456405.1 Nitrospira sp. | reverse complement strand
AGACTCGCGTGAGCCGTTCCTTAATGGTCTGGTCCGGAACCTGGTCCGGCAGGATAACGCGAATCCGGCTGCGAAGATTCTCAACGCGTCTGACGCCGAGACCCTTCAGGGTCCATTGGATATTTCGTACGAGACGTTCCTCGAAATAGTCCCGGTTGCGGCCTTTGAGGGCGAGTTCGTGGTAGTGGACGATCGCGCATCTCATGACATCAACAGTAAGGGGTAAAGGGTGAAGGGTGAGGGGCTGTTCTTTGAGATTTTCCGGATTTCAGATACTTGATAAGGCCGGAGAGAAGTTTGTCGATGTGGTTCATCTGGGCGTCGAGGCTGCACCATTGCTCACCAGATAGAAATGTGAGTTTCTTCGCAATCTCAAGTTGTGTATCTAGCTCGCTCAAGGATGCTTGTGCGATATGGAGAAAATTTGCAAATTCCTTCTTGGTTTGTCTGGCAGCTCCTTCAGCGATGTTGCTCGCGACACTCAGAGCCGCACGATGAATCTGATCAGTAAGAGCAAAACGATGCTCCCTGGGAAAGTTATCTGTTGCATGATAGATCGAAAGAGTCAGTTCCACAGCTTCTCGCCAGGCATCCAGTTTCTTGTGAGGCTTTTCCATCCCACTACCCCTAACCCTTGACCCCTTACCCCTCACCAGCTTCGAGGAACCGCTCGGCGTCGATGGCAGCCATGCAGCCGGAGCCGGCGGCAGTTACGGCTTGACGGTACACAGAATCCTGCACGTCGCCAGCGGCGAAGATGCCGGGTATGCTGGTCGCGGTGCCATGACGGGCGATGAGGTAGCCTTTCCCATCCATCTCAAGCTGGCCGGCGAATAGGGCGGTGTTGGGACGGTGCCCAATCGCGACGAAGACTCCCGCGCAGGACATGTCTGTCGTTTTTCCTGTAACGAGATTCTTTAGGCGGACGCCGGTCACTACATCATTGCCCAGAATGTCTTCGACGATGGAGTTCCAGACAAACGTGATCTTTTCGTTTTTTACCGCGCGGTCTTGCATAATCTTGGAAGCGCGCAGTTTGTCGCGCCGGTGGACGATCGAGACCTTGGTTGCGAATTTAGTCAGGAAGGTTGCTTCCTCCATCGCACTGTCGCCACCGCCCACGACAATCAGCTCCTTTCCCTTGAAGAAGAACCCATCGCAGGTCGCACAGGTTGAGACGCCGTGTCCTGTGAGGCGCGTCTCGTTCTTCACACCGATCTGGATGGCCGATGCGCCGGTAGCGATGATGACGGTCTTTGCATGGGTGGTCTGTTCGGCGTCAACAGTGATCGTAAACGGTCGCTGCTTAAAGTCTACCGCTGTGACGTCACCGGTCAAAAACTCCGTGCCGAACCGTTCCGCCTGAGATCGCATTTCCTTCATCAGTTCCGGGCCCATGATGCCCTTAGCAAACCCGGGATAGTTCTCGACTTCCGTCGTCGTGGTCAATTGTCCTCCTGATTGCCAGCCTTCAATCAGCAAGGGCGAGAGATTCGCCCGCGCCGCATAGACTGCGGCGGTGAGTCCAGCCGGCCCTGAGCCGATGATCACGACGTTGCGCATGCCGGGACTGTAACACAGCGAAGGAAGCATGCGGTAGGAGGCTACTCTCGTTTTGCGGAAATCAGCACGTAGTGCAGTTCGCTTTGCAAACCCAATCGTTCGGCCCACGACCAGAGGTAGTCGAGATCGAGCGGTGCGCTGGCATTGCCGACAATGCCCATGACATCGTCGAAGTCGCGTGGGCGGCTTGCCAATAGCTTGAGAAGAATCAGGTCTTCCGCAGAACTAACCGACACTTGCATGCCGTGAAGATCGAAAAGTTTTCGTCTGTCCAATGTATTTTTGTGCAGTGGCGAGGTCGCGAATATCAGGTCGAGTGGAAAGTCCGGCGCCGATGTGTGTTTCAATCGCATGACGACATCTCGTGCCATCGGATTGGCTTCATGCCAGTCGGATGCGAGAGCGAATCCTTTGGCATGCAGAGAATCGAGATATGAACGAGAGGTGGCGCTGTCAGTCAAAATTAACAAATCCACGTCATGGGTAGCACGGGGGCGGCCATAGGCACCCAAGGCTAATGCTCCAATCAAACAATAGGGGAGTGGGGGAATGGACAATGCCTCGACGGCTGTGCTCAATACGTCCAGATAGCCGAACTCATGATCTTCTGATGCGGGCATGGCTGCTGACCAAGTGGATCAATCGGCGCAGTTTACCGACTCAAAGGCTCTCGTTCTATGCCGAGCGATTTCCTGAAGGCCTTCATCAGGGCGAGCTGCGCATCGGAAAGCCGACAGACTTGCAAGATCCCCTCAGCTGGCGTTGCGGGGTAATCGCTGGGATCGATCTGCGCCGCAGTTACGTGCAGCTTGCGGAGCCAAATGGGTGGGTCGTCAGGATCGATTGGCATGGCAGTATGATAACGCAGAAAGGGGGAAAAGCCTATCGTGGAGCGTTCGGCAGTGAAGTTTCGTTTTCTTCGAGCTGTGAGAGGGGCGAGCCAGACGTCCGAAGGCTCATCGGAGTAGCGGATCGGCCTGTCTGCGTGCGGACCCTCCTGCAGGGCCCCACGCGGACACACACAGACAGACGATTGCAGCAGAAGTGTTCATGAATCATGCGGGTTACGCTTGCTGTAGGAGGTCGTGGTATGTAGCTCGATGGCCTTCATGGTGTCTTGCCGTGGTCGCGTCCCATCTACCACAATATCAGCCAGGCGGCGCACCATAGAGAGAAGCTTGACATAGTATGTCAATAGGTGTATATGCACTCATATGGAGTCAAGAAACGCTCAAGCGCTTAGTCAGTGCCCACAGTGCGTATGTTTCAATCTGCGCAAGTCAGCTCGGGTGGTCACTCGCTTTTACGACGCTGTACTCCAGCCCATCGGAATACAAGGTACGCAGTTTTCTTTGCTGTCGGTCCTGCATCGTGCGGGCGAGTTACCGATTACTGAGATAGCCGAGAGGCTTGACGTGGACCGGACTACGCTGACGCGCAATCTTAAAACATTAGTCGGTCGAGGGTACGTGGGGGTTGAGCAGGGGAAGGATGGACGAACCAAGTCGGTGAAATTAACCGGTGCAGGCCGAGACATGTTGGTGAAGGCACTACCTTTTTGGGAACAAGCACAACAGAAAGTTGTGGCTGGGTTGGGATCAGCGCGCTTCAAGGGCCTGCTCAAAGAATTGGCTGCGATCAGAACGTTAACCAGATAAAGAGTCGCAATCGTTGAGATGACAATGAAACCTGGTGGCTTTCTTGGTCACCACGTGGGAAACACGGTTGCTGGTGGGGCAAGCGGTATTTTAGGGGCGAATACGTGCAGATACACTGTATGAGGCGTTGAGTGATGGTGGAACGATTTCATTACTAGCGTCTCCTTTTGAGTGGGGGCAGCTTCCCATGCAGTTTCTTTCAGTCACATAGCGAGGACCAATAATGAAACAGGGGCGATGTGTTGGCTGATACGTGCATATACACTATAAGGAGGGAGTTCAATGAGCAAGACCATACATTCCGACAGGGCGAGAAGGTTCTTCTGGTGGGTCACCGCGTATCCAAAAACGATAGTGCTGGCGGGACTATTGCTGATGCTCAGCGCGGCAGCGTTTATTCCTAGCCTGGTCAAGGATACCTCTTCGGATTCCTTTATCGCCAAGGATAATCCCGCCCGTGTGTACCGGGATCAGGTGAAGAAAGTGTTTGGTTTGTCTGATCCCTTTGTGATTGCAGTTATCAATCATGGACCAACCGGTGTTTTTATTCCCGAGACCTTGCAATTGGTGCAATGGTTGACGGATCAGGTCAAAAAGATCCCGAACGTCGATCCTGATGGAATAGTCAGTCTGGCGACGGAGAACAATATCGTCGGCACTGCCGATGGCATGCAGGTCCGTCAATTCTTTGATCCGCCGCCTGCCACACAGGCACAAGCCAATGCCATCCGCGCGGCGGTTGCCGATTTTCCGCTTTATCAGGGCAGTCTGGTGGCGCGTGACTCGACGGCCACGTTGATCGTCGCCGAGGTCCTCGATGAGATGAAAAACGAGACGACGTACAACGCGTTCATGGCATTGGTCAAAGAAGCTCTCCAGATCCCCGGTGCGGAGTTGCACGTCGCCGGTGAAGGCGCGATTTCCGGGTATCTCTATAACTACATCGATCATGACGCCATGCGGCTCAATCCCATTGTGGCCATTGTTATTACGCTGGTGCTGCTTATCGCGTTTCGCACCGTGCGGGGTATGTTGTTGCCGAATCTGGTGGTGCTGGCCACGGTCGCCGCCGCCTTTGGGACGATGGCGGCGAGCGGCATCAATTTTTACGTGATCACCAATGGGCTCGCCTCCATCCTCATCGGTATGGCGGTCGCGGAACCCATTCATATTCTCACTCATTATTACGAGATTGGCCGCGCCCACCCTGAACTCAGCCACCGGGACATCATCGTGCGCACCATGACCGAGACCTGGAAACCCCTTGCCAATACCATTCTCACCACAGTCGTGGGTTTTATTTCCCTTTATTTGTCCGGCGGTATGCCGCCAATGCAATATTTCGGTCTGTTCGCCTCCATTGGGGTCATGGCCGCCTGGCTATATGGCATGGTGTTTATTCCGGCGGCGTTGATGCTGGTGAAATTCAAGCCCTCGCCTGCGATTAGAAGCGAACATATGACCGATCGCTATGGACGCGCCATGGCGGCGTTGGGGAATTTTTCGATCCGGCATCCCAGGCTCATCCTGACCGTGACACTTATGATTGTCATCATCGGTGGGATGGGGGCATCCCGATTGATTATCGATGAGGCATTGATTGAAAACTTCCAGCAGGACGAACCGATCTATTACGCCGACAAGGCCATCAACCAGGTGATGGACGGCACTAATTATCTGGATATCGTGGTGGAAACCCAGACCCATGAGGGATTGTTTAACCCAGACTATCTTCACCGCATGGAGGCCTTGCAGCGGTTTGTCGAGACCTTGCCGGGTGTTGGCGGTACGACCTCGGTGGTGGATTACATCAAGCAGATGCACCGTTCCATCAACGAAAACCGCAGAGAGGCCTATACCATTCCCGATAACCGGGACCTTGTCGCCCAACTCT
This sequence comes from Nitrospira sp., assembly GCA_030456405.1. The sequence continues at coordinate 6,350 of JAKDNQ010000053.1, read as the reverse complement.
TCCTGCTCTATTCCGCGTCCGGCGATCCCACCGATTTCGAGGAGGAAATCGACTACGATTACCGCCGCGCCAATATTCGCGCCAGCATCAATACGTCCAATTACACCAATAACCGCATCGTCATTGAGGCGCTCGAACCGTATCTCGCTAAGCATTTCAATACTAGCGACATGACCGCGCATTTGAGCGGACGGGTCAATGTCAATCACCATTGGCTTAAGACTATCGCCACCACACACTTTGTCAGCGAAGGCTTGGCGCTCGTGATTAGCTGGCTGATGGTGTCCTGGCTGTTGCGCTCGTTCAGCGCTGGATTATTCACTCTGGTGCCGGTGTTCGCCTCCGTATTGCTGGTGTATGGCGTCATGGGCTTCGGTGGTATCTGGCTCGCGGTTGGCACCTCCATGTTTGCGGCCATTGCCACAGGACTAGCGATCGATTTTGGCGTCCACACCACCCAACGGATCAGGGAGTTGATGGAATCCGGCACAGGCACCTTCGAAGAACGTATGACGCGGTTTTTCCCCTCCACCGGCCGGGCGCTGTTCTTCAATTTCGCGGCTATGAGCCTGGGGTTCGGCACTCTCATGACCAGCGTCGTGCCGCCGCTGATCCGCTTCGGTGGCCTGGTCACTGTGGCCATGGCAGTGAGTTTCCTAGCCAGCATTATGGTCATGCCAGCGATGGCCACGTTGTTCCGTCCCCGCTTTCTCGGGTTCCCAACTCTTTCTAAAGCAATTGATCGAGAAGCGCACCTGGAACCGGCATATTCCGTCTCCACTGTTGAGGAAAGGAGGTAATCCCTATGGAACCGAAGATGCGACACACGTTTCTCGTGCTATCCCTTCTGTCTCCTTTGTTGGCGTTTAACGCGGGAGCGGAAGCGCTGCCCGCGGGCGATGAGATTGCTCGCCGTATCAACGCCCGCAATGAAGGTGAAGTAGTTTCGCGCCTTGTCACCATGGCGATGACGGATCGCGGCGGTACCGAACGAGTGCGGGAAACCAAAAGCTTCCGTAAGTATTTCGGCAAGGAAAAGCGCACCGTGATCTTTTACCTGAGTCCCGCCAATATCAAGGATACGGCCTTTTTAACTTACGACTATCCCGAAGCGGATCGTGATGATGATCAATGGCTGTATATACCCGCCGCCCGCAAGGTTCGTCGTATCTCCGCTTCCGACCGGGGTGATTACTTCCTTGGCACCGATTTGACCTATGAGGACATTCGCAAAGAAACCAAGGTTGGGATCGAGGATTACTCTTGGAAAACGTTCGGGGAAGAGACGATTGACGGCCACCGCTGCTTTCTGGTCGAGCAGATCCCGGTGAATGAAGAAACGGCCAAGGAATTGGGCTACGGGAAAGTGCAATCCTGTGTCGACGCCGAGATCTGGATGGTGCGACAGGCGAAATTCTGGGATGTGGCGGGTAATCCCTTAAAGACCACCCAGTTTAGGGATATTAAACTTATCCAGGACATCTGGACTACCCATCGGATCATCAGCGAAAACCACAAGACCGGGCATAGGACTGAGTTTATTTTTAAGGACGTGGATTACGGTCGGAACGTCAAGGATGAACTGTTCACAGAAGATGGCTTGCGGCGCGGATTTTAGTGGCCCATGTCACGTTCATATACGCTGTGCCGAGTCATTGCGCTGGCGGGCTGGTTATTCGCCGCCGGCGCCCTTGGCGCGGGAACGCCCGAAGACGTCCAGCCAGCTGGAGCGGATCGTCTTCGTGTCAGCGCCATACTTGAATCGGAAGGGGCCTATGGGATAGCGCGTGACCGGGCCAACAAGTTGGAATTCCTCATTGACCCGCAGCTGGAGTATCGATTCAGTGAGGACACTCGATTCACCGCTATTGCCCGGCTGTATGCCGAGGGGTTCGACCACCTGGAACCTGGTCAACCTGGGCAAAGGGAGATCGCTTCGAACTCGCGCCGATTATTGCTGGGCGACCGAACCGATATGGAATTGCGGGAGTTGTACCTTAGCACTCAACTGGGGAAGGCCCATTTCACTCTCGGCAAGCAACAAGTGGTGTGGGGTAAGGCCGATGGCCTGAAGCTGCTTGATGTCGTCAATCCGCAAAACTTTAGGGAATTCATTTTGGATAATTTCGACGATTCCCGCATTCCGCTCTGGACAGTCAATGCGGAGCTGTCTCTTGGTAAGAGTAATTTGCAGCTTCTGTGGATCCCGGATCGCACCTATCATCTACTTCCGGAATCAGGTGCAACCTTTGCCTTCACCTCGCCGCTGGTAGTCCCACAAGCGCCGCCTGGGGTCCCTGTGAATCTCCGTTCAATTGAACGCCCCAACAACTTCTTGATGGATTCTGATATCGGCATGCGGCTGTCCACCTTTTGGCATGGATGGGATCTTACACTTAACTATTTCTATCATTACGCCGACTTTCCAGTCTTTTTTCAGTCTCTGTCTCTTACTCCACGCGGCGCCGTGGTCACAGTCAGCCCTCGTTATGAACGCAATCATCTCCTCGGAGGCTCCTTCAGCAACGCCTTTGGTGATCTGACCGTACGTGGTGAAGTGGTCTACAACACCGACCGATATGTGATGACCAGGAACAGGGACGATCGCGATGGGGTCATCAAGAGTGGTGAAACATCGTATGTCCTGGGGCTGGATTGGTTCGGCATCCAGGATTCGTTGGTGAGTTTCCAGCTTTTTCAAAGCTGGCTGCTCAATCCAACGAGCGACATTGTCCGTGATACATTGGATACGACGACCTCCTTATTGACCAGGAGGCATTTTCTGAATGAAATCCTGGAAGCCGAAGTGCTGTGGTTACACAATGTGAATTTTGGTGACGGACTGGTCCGGCCCAAAGTGAGTTACGAACTGCGGGACAACATGAAGGTATGGTTGGGGTTTGATCTATTTCACGGAAACCGTAGCGGTTTGTTTGGTCAATTCGATCAGAACGACAGGCTGGTGACGGGAATAGAAATAGGCTTTTGAGTATGTGACACTCAAATCCCTCGGCAATTCTTTTTCCTCTAATCGAAATGAATTCTTTCCGCCATTTCAGGTTAGCATCACTTGAGATACTTCCATTGAAGGAACGGCCGATCTCAGCGAATGACCCGAATTGCCCGCCAGCGCTCCAATTTGGTAGCGCCAGAGTAAGAGTGTCATCCGGACCTCCGGTCTGCAATCATCGCAGCCCATACATAGTACACAATAGTACGCTCCATGCTCCAGCCAGACGCTGAAGGCAAGAGTGGGGTAATTCAACAGCTTCCTCTGGTGTTCACGTGGGTTGTTTTTCTGGGAGGCGAGAGTCCAGGTTGCGGCGATGCAATGATAACTGCGGTAAGGCCCAAGATTAGCGTGTAATGCGTCCGATCCGTTGGTGCACCGGGGAACGACATACCAAAAGTCTAGCAGAGACTATCCCTATTTTAGGAGGTCGAAGTAGACGCGTCGAATCGATTGCATGACCTGTCGTGGTGGAAGTGTGCCATCAACCACGATATCGGCTAGCCGGATTTTCTTAGACAGCGGCATCTGGCTTCGTATTCGCCGGATAGCGTCGGCGCGAGAGAGGCCGTTTCTTTCCTTGAGGCGGGCGATTTGGGTTTTGCGATCAGCCGTTACGACGACGGTGGTATCCACCCGCTTGTCGATGCCGGTCTCAAACAAGAGGGGCACGTCGTAAATCACTACGGCTTTTGGATCTGTTCGAGCAACCTGTTTCGTCAGTTTGGCTTGTTCTCGGGCAACGCGGGGGTGGATGATCTGTTCGAGTTGCCGGCGTTTTTTTGGATTGCGGAAGACGATGCGTCCGAGAGCTTGTCGGTTGAGCGAATGGTCCTGATTGAGGACAACCTTCCCAAAGAGTCCGACGATCTCTCTCCACGCCGTCTTGCCTGGCTTGACGACTTCACGGGCCAGCTCGTCGGCGTCGATGACGATCGCGCCGCATTGCTTGAACATCTTGGCGACAGTGCTTTTGCCGGTCGCGACGCCACCTGTGAGGCCGACTAGAATCATGGCGTGGAGGATAGCATGCGAACTCTTGCCTCACAATCAACCCGAACATCGATTGACTTCGGGCGGGGGAGGCTTGTATGAGTTCGTGCATGATGAAACAGGGGATGATCTTAGGTTTCATTGCGGCGCTTGGGATCTGGGGTTTCGGCCTGGTGTGGGCTGATGAGGGCCCACTGCCAGGCCCTCGGACCCTTGTTGTTGCGCTGGATGGAACCGGGGACTATGTCTCTCTTCAGGAAGCGGTCGATGCCGCCAAGAAAGGCGATACCGTCTTCGTCAAGCCAGGCCGCTATCCTCAGGATGTGACTATTCACAGCAAAGAGAAGATCAAGTTCATCGGGGCTGGCGTGGATCAGGTGACGATTCTGGGGCGCGAGATTGTGGTGGGCGCTCTTCACGTAGGCAAGTGGCCCTATGGGGCGACAGACATTGAAATCAGCGATATGACCATCAATGACCGAGGGGGGCATGCCGTCGGTCTTTTCAATGGGCAAGGGATTGTCCTCCGCCGGATCAAGATCAATGGCATGTTGTTCAGCCAGCAAGTTCACGATGTGCGGATCGAAGATTGTGTGATCGGCGGGAGCGAGACGACCGGCGTTCAGTTTGCCGATTCAGACGCCGTCCTGACAGGGAACGTGATTCATGACAACGATCATGGCGTCTCGATTGCCGGCAAATCGAACGTGCGGTTGGAGCGGAACGTGATCAGACAGAGCCTCTTTGAAGCGGTGGTGGTCAGCGGCCATGCCCGTGCTGTGATTGTGAGTAATACTTTGGTCAAGAATGGTGGCGGCGCGGCGTTTCTCGGGCAGTCCCAGAGTGATGTCAGCGGTAATGTGGTCGGGCTGAATCGAGTGGGTTTTGTGATCGCGCCAACAAGTCAGACCACTAGCTCGTTCAACGCGTTCTACAATACAGATGGCGATTATCTGCGTGTGGATAATCCAAACCAACCAGCTCCGGAACTCAAAGCCCGGTCAGATATTACCGGTGATCCACACTTTATTGACCCAGGGCATGATGATTTTCGCCTACGTCTCGATACCCCACTTCTCAACATTGGTCAGTTCCCTTACCTGGGCGCCCTCGCTCCTGTTTCAACTTCCCTGCGTCGATCGACTGAAAAGTAGCTTCCAATCAATACGATAGGCTGTTTACCCGGGGCATGGGTTTCCATGTGATATGCTACTTATACGCCGTCAGTCACATAGGTCGAAACCTCTGGCGTAAAGATTGCTGATCCGGTGGTGGGGAATCAGGAGGCAACTGTGGCAAGTTTTCGACAAGAGTTGGAAAAGCGTGGACCTCATGGCATCCCGTCGCTCGACGACGTCGAATCGGGCAAGCTGGTCGGCGCTGTTCTTCCTATGTCCGAGAAGGCCCAGATTCAGATGCGCAACAGCATCGAAGTGATCGATTATCTCCTCAATCAAGAACGCGTCGTCTGGAGTTGACGACCTCCTTCCTCATCTCCTGAATCCAAAACCGCCATCCATCTTGACAGGCCCTCTCTCCCCTTCGTACGCTTGTTTCCGTGCACCTTCCTCACTAACCGGGAGACACACCGATGGCATTCGATCATCTGCATCAAAGGGGCACTGTGCGAGTCGCATATCGGATTATAGTCGCAACGGCGTTCGTGATGCTGATGCCGTATACGGCGCCGGCCACTGATGAGTTGCCGAAAGAGTCGGTGCTGCCGCTCTCGCTGGCGGGCAAAGCGATTCAGGCATCGCTGGATGCCTGCAAGAAAGACGGCTACAAGGTCAGTGTGTCGGTGGTGGATCGAGGCGGGGTGCTCCGCGCCATGGCGCGGGCCGATGGTGCCGGTCCTCATACGGTCGATAGCAGTAGGAAGAAAGCCTATACCGCGGCGAGTCTTCGCCGTGCAACGACCGAGTTGGCTGAACTCATCAACAAGATGCCGACCGTGCAAGCCCTTCGCGAGATGAACGATCAGGTACTGATGCTGGGTGGCGGGCTCCCGATCGAGATCGACGGTGAGATTGTCGGAGGCATCGGTGTCGGTGGAGCGCCAGGCGCACACCTTGACGACGCCTGCGCTCAAGCGGGGCTGGACGCGATTGGCGCTGCGCCGAAAGTTTCAGCACCCAAGTGAGTGGAATTGATCCGGTAAGGTGCTTGGCCGGCCTGTTCCTACTGCTGGCTGCTTGTAGCAGCGATGTGCCGGTGCCGGCTTCTGTCGAGTTTTCCGCTGATCGTGTGCGATTGACCATCACCAGAACTGCCACGAATCCATTCCTCTCCCGGCACGATCTTCATCTCACATTCAAAGGGCCTGGAAGCTGCTCCGTCGAGGTTG
>JAKDNQ010000609.1 GCA_030456405.1 Nitrospira sp. | reverse complement strand
CTTCAACTTCTTCATCGAAATGTCGTAAGAACGTGGCATCGCGTACGACCAGATATTTTTTTTCACTATTGAGTTGAGCATACAGTACTGTGAGCAAGTGCTTGGCCGATTCGATCGCCGGGTAATGGAGAGTGACCATATTGGCGCTCAAGGCGGTCAGCTGACGTAATTGAAATAAGGCATACAAATTCACCCCTGCCATCACCATGATGATGACGAGGGAAGTCAAAATAATCCGCCAAAAGACAGATAAGCGCACCAAACAAGACTCTTTCTCGCTTTTATGAAGCGACTGTATGCAATTCCATACACTATTTCAGCTGGCTACTCAAGGGTCTAACAGGTAAACGCTATGCGGCAGAAGCGTTCTTTTTCTGTCACTCTATTTATTTCTACTTGAATGGCGAGACAAATCGACGTTGACGTCGTGACACCCCGTGTAGGGATGCAAAGAGGTGGCCACGAAATAACAACATAGCCACGGCAAGCGGAGGTGTGAACAGCAGCCCTACATACCAGCTGATTGAGGAAGAGATACCCACATAGTCCAGCCAGCCCCCAAGGATTGTGAATGGCAACACGAGGACCTGGGAAAAATCTAGACCGGCGCCTCTTCCCGCTCGACTGGAGAGAGAAAAAAATGATCGCAGTCCTGATGGCGAAAGGATGATGGGGATCAGAATGAGCGCAAACGGAAGAAACCATTCAATCCAATTCTCAAGAACGAACTCATAGGAGGTCTTCAACACTTCAAGCGGAGAATCGTGCCGAACCTGATAGATAATTTCTGGAGCCGGGTTCAGCAAGAGAAAAATGAGCAGAAGCGCTGCATACGATAGAAGTTGTCCAAACGGGTTCGACTGGGTACTGAGATCAAGCGCCATAAGCGGAAGCCACAGGATGAACCCAATGCCGATGACATCCCAAAAGTAGTGGCCCACGCTGCCAACAATGTCGCGGAAGGTGAGTGTCCGCGCAGCGCTGATCGACTGCTCGATCAGGCTCAGGGTCGCGCCGACCAGAAGCGCATTCACCGCGCCGAGTAGAAATCCTCCAATCATGCCGAGCGATGAGGCGAGTTGGCTGGCAAGCAGCAGCAGAAACCCAAATCCCACCATAGCCACGATAACCATCCAGCCGCGGACTAGAGATTCTCCCGTTTTACGAAAGGCGTTCCGATACAGTGAGATGGTTTCAGCAAGCAGACGCGACATACGAGACAATAGTCCGCGGAAACTTCTCGGGTCAAGACGCCGACGCGCTTTCAAGAGAGGTTGACTTCCACTATCCTATGCTTATGTGAAGGGCATCGGCGCCCACGGATAAGCGAAGAGGAGAGATCCAATGGATATGAACCGCATGACGATCAAGCTACAAGAAGCGCTTCAGACTGCGTCATCCCACGCCGCAAGACGGAACCATCAGGGGATCGACGTGGAGCACCTCTTGCTCGCGTTTATGGAACAGGATGCGGGTCTCGCTTCCTCTCTCCTTGAGCAGGC
>JAKDNQ010000608.1 GCA_030456405.1 Nitrospira sp. | reverse complement strand
CCTCCTGCCTGTTCAGCTGTCTCCATGACGGTGGGCATGGCCTCTACAATCAAGGACTGGACCCTCGCTACTATGGCACGCCCCTGGGCGAATCCCTTTCGCTGGGGTTTCACGAAAGCCAATCGCGACTCTGGGAAAATTGTGTGGGGCGCTCGCTCCCATTTTGGCGCTGTTTTTACCCGATGCTGCAGCACACCTTTCCTGAGCAGCTGGCACAGGTGCCGCTTGAGAAGTTCTACGCGGCGATTAACCGAGCCACCCCATCATTGATCCGAGTGGAAGCCGATGAATTGACCTATAATCTCCACATCATGCTCCGGGTTGAAATAGAACAGGCTCTCATTGAAGGACGGGCCCAAGCCGAGGACTTACCAGGCCTCTGGAATGAAAAAATGCAGTCCTATCTCGGCATCGTGCCGGACCGCGATGCAGAGGGAGTCCTTCAGGATGTCCACTGGTCCATGGGAGCGTTCGGCTATTTCCCCACGTACACATTAGGCAATCTCTATTCCGTTCAGTTCTTCGAACAAGCCAAGCAGGAATTGCCCACATTGAATGACGATATCGAAGCCGGCAATCTGCTGCCGCTCCGACGGTGGCTCGAGCAGAAAATTCACCGCTGGGGGCGCATGTTCACACCTGACCATCTAGCTCGACGCGTGACTGGGTCCGAAATGGATCCGGAGCCTTTCCTGCGTTACCTCGAAGAAAAATATGGAGCACTGTATCGACTCTGATCATGAGGGCCTCCTCCTAACAAATTAACTCTTTCCCCCTCTCTCCAAGGGGGAGCATCCGATAGACCTGTGCCGGCCCACTCAATCTCATCAGCCTCTCGCCCTAGCCCGCATTATTCATGAGCACTTCTGCTGCAATCGCGGATTCGCGGCTGCGACGCGCCTTCGGCTGGCAGGCTCGCCGTTCGATCCCTCGACGTACTGTTCAAGTACGCCTCGGGAGCTCACGGCTCCGCATGCCCGTCTCGCAACGCGACTGCGCGATTTCGCGACGAACCGTCATGAATAATGTGGGCTAGCCTCATGGAATACGCACGGAAAGATCGATTGTTGTACCCCCGTCGATGACGGTCGGTCGATCCGTGCTGACTCCGGACCACGTTTATTCCTTGTAAGACCTATGGCCAATATCCTTGTTGTGAATGCCGACCCGGCCCTCAAACGACTCATCAAGTTGGCTCTGCCTGGAATGGAACATGTTGTTCGACACAGTGCCGACGTGCAGACGGCTCACGTTCAACCATTGGCTTCCAATCTCGACCGCGTCATCGCCTGCCTCGTGGCCGACGATGACCAAGGGCCTGAGAATCTGGTGGAACTGCGACAGACCTTTCCCCGAGCGCGCCTGATCGTCACGGCTTCACTTCACGATCCCGCCCGGGAAGGTGAAAAGTTTCAACGGGGCGCGCGCGAACTGCAGATTGAGTACTGCCTGCTCGAGTCGGTTGCAACCAGTTCGATCCTGCGCACCATTCAGGCGGCGCTC
>JAKDNQ010000211.1 GCA_030456405.1 Nitrospira sp. | reverse complement strand
TTGGGCCGGCGTATCCATGTGATTGCTGAGAGCGACCTGAACGACGCACGAGTTATGGCTCCGAGCACCGAAGGGGGCTATGGCTTGGATGGTCAGTGGAACGACGACTTTCACCATGCGTTGCACACCGTGCTCACAGGCGAGAGGAAAGGTTATTACGGGGACTTTGGACGACTGAACCAACTGGCTACAGCACTGAAGGAAGGCTTTGTCTATTCTGGACAACGATCCCAATTTCGTCGTCGCCGCCATGGGAGTTCGTCGATCTCTCGCGCTCCCTCTCAATTTATCGTCTATTCTCAAAACCACGATCAGGTTGGGAACCGCGCGGGGGGAGAACGCCTCAGCACCTTAGTTCCACGCGACGCGCTGAAAGTCGCGGCCGCTGCCTGTCTCTTGGCGCCGAATATTCCGCTGCTGTTTATGGGTGAAGAGTATGGAGAAACTGTTCCATTTCTGTATTCCATCGACCACGGTGACCCGGCTCTCATTGATGCAGTTCGGAAGGGGCGGCAAGCTGAATTCCGGTCGTTTGCTTGGGAGGGAGAGGCGCCGGACCCACAGGATCCTTCTACATTCGAGCGTTCACAGGTTCATCCAGGAGTTCAGACAGAGGGGGAATGCGTTCAACTCCTACGCTGGTACCATCGCCTCATCACGCTCCGAACTTCCATACCGGCGTTAGGGGCGGCGCAGCCAGGCAGACATGAGCAAAGTGTATGGGTTGAGGAAAGGGAACAGATATTGGTTCTTCATCGACGGGCTCTCACGTCACGGGCTGCGCTGGTGATTCTTAGCTTTAACCCGGAACAGACTGTCGTCACATTACGAAAACCTCTTGGGACTTGGGAATTGACCGTGGAATCGTTGGATCTAGAATTCGGAGGATCCGGCCACAACAATTTTCCTGTCAGAGTGGATATCGGAGAACAGGGACACACTATTTCAATGCCGGCTTATGGGGTAGCGGTCTATCTGGACTGCATCCCGTCACGATGATCCATGCAGCCAGAGAACCAACTCATTCCATCAGGAAGCATGTGGCTCACGGTTATGATCGAGTTGAGGGTTCACTTGACTGTGGCCTCTATAGGGTGATTGAATTCGCTCAAGCGTGCCTGACCATATGGTAGACCTGGGACGCTCGAACTCCATCGAAAAACGCTCTCGTGCGAGCGCCTTCGAACAACCTGAGAGTCCGCCTCAATATCCCATGAGTTTCCCAGTCTCTCATCCGAAGATTCCCACCGCAACGTACCGGCTTCAGTTCAACAATACCTTCACATTTTCTGATGCTGCCCGGATTGTACCCTATCTTCATGCCTTGGGCGTGACGGATTGTTATACCTCATCCTATCTCAAAGCTGTGCCTGGCAGTCTGCACGGCTACGACATTGTCGATCCGACTACGTTGAATCCTGACCTTGGTACCGAACATGATTTTCAACTCTTCACCGGCTCGCTCACACAGCACGGAATGGGGCAGATTCTCGATGTGGTGCCGAATCATATGGGCATCGCAAAATCGTGCAATGCATGGTGGCAGGACGTTCTGGAGAACGGCCCGAGCGCTCGTTACGCGTCGTTCTTCGATATTGATTGGCGTCCTGTCAAAGCTGAACTAGAAGGGAAAGTGCTCTTGCCTATTCTCGGCGGGCAGTACGGAACTGTCGTGGAGAACCAGGAGATTATTCTGGAATACCAGGAAGGACGGTTCTTCATTCGCTACGGCGATCACCAGCTTCCCGTTGATCCGAAGCACTCAGCGATGATCCTCGCCCTCCGGTTGGATGAGTTGATCAGCCTGGCGCAGTCGGACGATCCACATGTGCAGGAACTTCAGAGTATCTTGACCGCGCTTCAACACTTGCCCGATCGCAACGAGGCGGATCCCGCTCAGGTGATAGAGCGTTATCGAGAGAAGGAGATTATTAGGCGCCGCCTGTTACGCATCATGGGCGAGAGCGAAACGGTGCAGGCGTTTGTCCAAGCGAATGTCGCCATCTTTAACGGCACGAAGGGGGATCCGAAAAGCTTCGATCTGCTGGATCGGCTCCTGAGTCATCAAGTATACCGACTGGCCTACTGGCGGGTTGCCTCAGAAGAAATCAACTACCGTCGTTTCTTCGACGTGAACGAACTCGCCGCCGTTCGCATGGAAGACCCTGCGGTGTTCCTCTCCGCTCACCAGCTCATTCTTCAGCTATTGAAGCAGGGAGCGGTCAGCGGATTACGCATCGACCATGTCGATGGCTTGTACGACCCCAGTACCTACCTGGGGCAATTACAGACGTGGGCCAAAGCTGACCTTGCGCCTCGCGCGGGGGAGGCTGAGCGGCCGCTGTTTCTGATCGTTGAAAAAATTCTCACCAGGGAAGAGACGTTGCCTGTTCGATGGCCTGTCCATGGTACGACAGGATACGACTTCCTCACCCTCGTCAACGGGTTATTCGTGGACGGCTCGCATGAACAGGCTTTTAATAGGCTGTATGCCCGGTTTATCGGCAACAACCTTTCCTTTGAAGATCGTGTCTATGAAAGCAAGCAGCTGATCATGCGGGCGTCTATGCCGAGCGAGATCAACGTGCTGGGGTATCAGCTCAACCATCTCTCTGAAATGAATCGGCGATTTAGGGACTTTACGCTGAACAGTCTGATTCACGCCATTCGTGAAATTATCGCCTGCTTTCCTGTCTACCGGACGTATGTGACTCCGGGCGAGGAGCCCGTGTCGGACAGGGATCGATCCTACATCCGGCTGGCCGTCTCCATGGCCAAGCGCAAGAATCCTGCGTTAAGCGGTCTTGTCTTCGACTTCGTCCAGGATATTCTGCTCAAGCAGGCCGGCTATCATCACGAACGGGAGCGCCATGATCAGCTCAGGTTCGCGATGAAATTTCAGCAGATCACAGGCTCGGTTATGGCGAAGGGGGCCGAAGATACGGCCTTTTACGTGTATAACCGGCTTGCGTCACTGAACGAGGTCGGTGGCGATCCTCTGCAATTTGGGGTTTCGATTCACACCTTCCACCAACGCATGCGTCAGCGTCGATCTCATTGGCCGGCAAGCCTCTGCGCGACTTCGACCCATGACACGAAACGCAGCGAAGACGTACGGGCCAGGATCAATGTCCTTTCAGAGATCCCGCAAGTGTGGAAAACTCGTATTCTGCGGTGGAGCCTACTCAACAAAGGATACAAAACCGAAGTGGACGGGGCGCTTGCTCCTGACCACAACGAGGAATATCTCCTCTATCAAACATTGATCGGCGCCTGGCCGTTTCATGCGCTGGACGATGACGAGTACAAGAATTTCAGTGACCGAATCCAGGCGTATATGGCAAAAGCCTTGAAAGAGGGCAAGATCCATACGAGCTGGGTCAATCCAAACCATGCGTATGACCAAGCTGTGAGTGATTTCATTGAACGTATTCTCGTGCGTGCTTCGCCCAATCCGTTCTTGGCGGATTTCCTTCCCTTCCAACGAGAGATCGCACAGTATGGTGTCTATAACTCACTCTCTCAGGTGCTCCTGAAAATCGCGGCCCCCGGTATCCCGGATTTTTACCAAGGTACCGAACTGTGGGATTTCAGCCTGGTCGATCCGGACAACCGTCGACCTGTCGACTATGTGAAGAGGGCCAGCTTATTGGCTGAATTCCAGTCGGTTCGTGGGGAAGGAGGATTCGATCAGCGTCAATTCGTGCAGGAGTTGCTCGCGACGGTTTCAGGCGGACGAATTAAACTGTACATTACGATGGTCGGCCTGCACTATCGTCGTGCGCATGCTTCGTTGTTCTTGAGTGGAGAATATGTTCCGCTCAAGGTCGAAGGAGAAAAAAAACAGCATATATGCGCGTTCGCCAGGATTTATGGGGATCAGGCTGTTGTCGCGATCGTTCCAGTTCTAGTCAGGGGACTCTGCGAAGAGACCGAGGTCTTTCCTTTCGGCCCACATGTATGGGAGGACACATGGGTGATCGTGCCGTCTTGGAGACCGGCTTCCCGTTATCAGAATCTCTTAACTGGAGAAATACTTTCCTCAACTGAGACAGAAGGTAAACAATGCCTCCGGTTAGCTGAGATCTTGGGCTCCTGCCCGGTCGCGCTACTAGAGCGAATGACGTGAGCAACGGCGGAGATGATGCACATGAGGTCTCCGACGGCGTTTTGTTGTTGGCTGAGGTAAGACCACCTGTATGTTGAACATCATCGCGCATTGTTCAGGTACATGCTTCAGAATAGGTCTCAATGTTGTCGCCCCTCTAGAAATCTTTACGTAACTGCGTCATCATTCCATGGGAACAGCAGGGAGGAGAGACGTGCACAAAGCTGACAAACCGTTTTGTTTCATCGGGTCAAGCGAACTGAGAGAGAGTCTGGGGAAGGAAGCAGAGGATGAAAAGCGATTGGTCGAATTGCTCGAAGAGGTACCGCTCGACTCCATCTACTATCATACGCATACCTACTTCTTGCGACACAGTCATGTCGAACAGCTGTATCCAAACGACTTTGCCCAGTGGGTGGCGATGGAAGTTCGCGATCATGTCCTCGGCGAACGTCTTGCCGTCATCGACCCGTTCGAATTTCAAGGGCTGGAGCTGTTACGGGAAGAGCTTATTTCAGTCATCGACGATCACTTGTCGCGCACAC
>JAKDNQ010000210.1 GCA_030456405.1 Nitrospira sp. | reverse complement strand
GTGGTCAAAGGACAACCCTATGGGAGTGAGTCATGGGTCGAGCGGGTGGTGAAGCGGAGAAGAAAAAGGTGTCAGGAACCATTGTTTGAGCTGGCAATGATGTGTTGAGGAATATCGATGGGCAGACCGTTGCGTCCCACATCAGCGGATGTGGTGTATCACGTGCTCAATCGAGCAAACGCCCGACGGACGTTGTTCGACGACGAAGGCGATTTTGTAGCCTTTGAACGAGTGTTGGGACAAGCCTGTGCACGCGTTTCCATGCGACTCTTGGCCTACTGCATCATGCCGAATCACTGGCATCTCGTCGTCTGGCCACGACAGGAGAGGGACCTCTCTCGCTTTATGAACTGGCTCACGCTCACCCATACGCAACGCTGGCACCAGCATCGCCACACGGTCGGCGAAGGGCATGTGTACCAAGGCCGCTTCAAATCGTTTCCGGTCGAGACGAGCGAGTATCTACTCACCGTGTGTCGCTATGTCGAACGGAATCCGGTGCGAGCGGGACTCGTCAGTCGCGCGGAGCAGTGGCGGTGGAGCAGTGCAGGGACGCGCGGCGCGGTCCCGGTGCATGCCTGGCCGATGGAACGCCCTGCCGCGTGGCTCGACTGGGTGAACGAGGATGAACCGACGGAACACGTGCAGGCCGTACGGCGCAGTGTGCTGAAGGGACAACCGTACGGCAGTGCGCCGTGGGTGGAGCGAATGGTGACGCAGTGGAATTTGGGAACGACTCTCCGTGATCGAGGTCGCCCCAAGAAGGAATTCGCAAACAATGGTTCCTGACACCTTTATCCGTCCACCTTTATCCGTCCACGAACCCACGTTGCTCGCCGTCATAGCCAAGACCGCAAAGGATGGCCAAGCCGCACCCAAGGGCTCGGAAGGCCATCTCGTCACCCGCGTGGCGATGAGCGTGGATGTGCTCGCGCGCTTGCCTCAGCAGATACAGCAAGTGTTAGTCGGTCTACGAGAGGCGCAGAAGCCGAAGGCAAAAGCATAAGGACAAGGATGGGGTATGAATGAGACACTTCTGTACGATTACAAGACCTGACCCCTATCGACATTCTTCTGGTCAGCCTGCGCGATGCGGGGCAACCGAAACCGAAGGCGTGAGCACGAGAGAGGTGACGAATGAGGACAAAAAGGGTGGAGATGACCGAAAGGATGGTTGCGTGAGATGAAGACGCGCAATCGGAACATGGCCAAGTACGGTTCGAGCCTCTTGCTATTCATGGCCTTTGCCATAAGCCCGCAGTTGGCGGCTGGTGGCGAGCCGCGCTATCTAGTGCTGGACTCGAAGTTTCCGGCTGCGGAAGCGAAGTTGGGTTGGCTCGACAACGAGCGCGTGATGTTCCATGGCTACGATATTGGGAAGATGACGCAGCCTGGCCCTGGTGAGGGCCATCCCACGGCAGCGGAGGGGTTATTCATTTGGGACACGGTCAAAGGAACTGTCACGAAATACTGGGATATCGATGGGCCCGTTCCGTTATGTGTATTTCGGGGGCAAGTGTTTTTTTCGATGAAGCTCAAAGGGAAGGAGAATACGTGGGTTCTTGTTTCTGGGCCTCTTGGAAAAGAAGAACAGAGGGAGGTCTCTGGCGGTGTGTCAATAAATGGTCACAGCTGTCGAGTGTCCGACCATAGACCCAGTTGGATGAAAGAAGACAAGCACAGACGGCTGCCACTATCGGAGGAGCACGGATATTTAGACTTCGGGATTCCCGTTTGGGTTGATCCATCGGGAATAGCCACACCTATCGTTTTCTACAGACCAGATTCCAAGAAGAGTGTCGAATTGCCGCTCATAGGCCGACAAGTTCAGTTCCACACGACCTATTTCGAGTTCGCTGACGCCTACTTGCTTAAAGGGGAGCAGCGCACTCCGGACGCGGTTCCCTTGTGGTTACTCAGACCCGATGGCACTGTCACACAAATTTTAGAACCGAAGGGCAAGGTATGGGAGCGGATTGGATGGACCGGATTTGTCTGGACAAAAAAAGGGGTATTCCTCATTTCAAGGACGGCTGACGGATATGCCGCAGCTGGAAAATCTGGTGGATATCTTTGGGAGGGAGGCAACCCTGTGAGGTTAATTGTCGGCTTGTTAGACAATGTGAATGTTTCACCCAACGGCTGTATGTTGGCCTTTGTCCATGTACTAACTTCGCAAGATGGAGCAGATAGTGCCCAAGCATTAAGAGTGGGTAAGCCTGGAAGCCGAACCCTTAAGATGATCGACCTCTGTAAAGGAGAATAGTTATGGCACTTCCTACCGGCCTGAATGATCTCGCAAAGCTGACACTATTGGCTTCCGATACATCCTATTTTGATCTTGCGCATCCCGCACCAACAGCTTTGGGATCCCTTGATGATACAAGTTATGGACAGAGTACGGCTCTATATTCTGTGCCAGCAGGATTTACTAAAGCGATAGAGTTCAATGACACCACGACGACAGGATTTGGATTTATCGCCTACATAAAGAACGGAGCGACGCCGGCAGAAACAGAGGTGATTATCGCGCTTCGCGGGACGGATGGTCCTAACCCGACCGATTGGGTGGCGAATAGTCAGTCTCTGGGATGGAACCAGTGGAATCAGCAAGGGCGAGCACAGGTCTTCAGCTTTCTCGATTCTCTGAAACTTGATCCGACGGATCAGGGCACTGCCTTCGAAGGCAATGTCCACTTCACCGGCCAAAGCCTAGGAGGCGGGTTGGCGCAATATGCAGCCTATGAATATGTCCAGTCCCATCAGGGATTGACCGGTTTCAGTAAAGCCAACATCACGCTGACCACCTTCAACGCCTTCGGCGGGGTGCTCGGACTTCAACAGAATATTCCGGGTGGGTACAATCCTGATATCTTAGGCGGTACTGGGCCCAATGCGATCGGCTCCAACGCACATTTTTATACTGAAGGTGACCTCGTCAGTCGCCTAGGCAGTTTCGGTGGTGTGGGCCACACGGGTGGGACCTCGTATTTTCTGAATGCTCACGCCTCCCAGATTGACCCTGACACTGGCGAGTCCTTTCTCCTCAATGCGATCGATGCTCACCGCATTGAGACTGGCTTCTATCCATTTCTCCTTCCAGGTGTGGAATTCGAGGATGCGGTGGCACGACCCATTGAGTATCTCCCGATGCAGAATGTGCAACGCCTCGCGGCGCTGTACGGGCGTATCCTCAACGATCAGACTGTGTCGCCGCTTGAATCGGTGCCGCGGCTCATAGCCGGAGTAATCGCTGGATTGTCGCAAGGCGACCCGGCAGAGACCAATGTCTTGGTCCAGGCTGTCTTGACCAATCTCCATTCGGCGAACCACATGTCGGATGAGTGGTACGTCATGTTGCGGAAGTACGATTGGGGGGCCATTGCGCGATCGGAAGCGCTCGTCTTACCGGCGGCCGCTGGGTATGGACTGTCCCTCCTTGGAGCAATTCTGGGCGATGCGGTACAGTTTCAAGTGGATCGGCATCTACAGCTTTTCAATACACTTCGCGAGTGGGTGTCGAACGCTGTGCCGACCGTGGAATCTTCCGTCAGCCTGGAAGACCGGCGCGTCCAAGCGGAAATGCTGTTAGCGCTTGTGCCGGGCGCGGCGATCGGGTCGAAACTGGCTCCCGTTCTTCAACCGCTCGCCTTAGACATCAATGCCTTCGCCCAAACATTGGTGACGGCTGGCACCGATTGGTTGCAGGAGAGCCTCGTCGCTATTCGAGATCAGGGTAACAGCCTTGGTCAGAATCTCGCGACACTCTCCACTGAGCTTACATCGGCCGTTGCGGATGTCGCGTTCGGTCTAGGGACGAGCCAGGCGGTCGTCCAGGACTATCTCAATACGGCCTTTATTCCGTTTGTACGCGATACGGCCAACGGATATGCCAATGCCGCCACGGATTTCTTACAGGATGTAGCCGGCGCCTTCGATCTTGGCCACGCCCTCAATTTCAACGATGTGAATCTGATCGCGCAGGCGTATGCCGCTGAACTGGATAATCGACGACTGTCCTCATCCGTTCGGGCTGCGGTCGAGGAGGCAGAAGCGATCGTCCAGCGCGCCGGGCAGACGGTGGTGCTTGAGAAAGGCCATGGGCCGAATCCATTCAATGGCACGGGGTTTAATCCCACTGATCCGGGCACAATCTCCAGCGCGACGCTGCCAGAAGGCCAGCTGCAAGCCTATACGCTTTCGCTCCCCTTTGAGGCAGGGAGCGGCGGGCAGCGGGTGCAACTGCAATTGAGCGGCACCGGTGTCTCGGCCTTGCGGGTGCGAGCCAACGGGACTGAGCTTACCCTGCAGAACGGTCTCGTGACATTGACCGTGCCGGAAGGCCTACGCCAACTCGTCTTCGGCTTACAGATCACAGGCGATGTTGATGTAGACGGAGGCCTGTCAGTGAGCGCTACGCTCATCGACGCGAATAGTGTCGCGACGCATACGACCCATCAGGAAGCCTCGCTGACCGTCGATGCTCAGGTCGAAGGTGCCATCAATTACAAAAACGGCCTCCCGAGCCAGACCCTTACGGGTGACGACAATGCCAACACCCTCGGCCCCCTGGGCGGCAGCGGCGCGTTCTTCAATGTAACCGCCTTCGGCAACGGCGGGGACGATTGGATCTTTGCGAATCAGGCCAGCCAAGGG
>JAKDNQ010000209.1 GCA_030456405.1 Nitrospira sp. | reverse complement strand
CGGCCATTCGGGTGAAATACACGGCACGCGGCAACAGCACCACTGTGCTCTTTAGCGGCGATCTTGGCCGCTCGAACATGCCGATCCTTCGAGACCCTGAAGCCCCGCCGCCCTGTGATGTGTTAATTCTTGAGTCGACCTACGGCGATCGCTTGCACGAAGCCGATGGGGAAATCATGAAGCAGAAAGCGCTGGACCTCCTCATCCATGCCAAGACTCACAAGAGCAAGATTATTGTCCCCGCGTTCGCCGTCGGCCGTACTCAGGAGCTCGTGATGCGGATCAAGGAACTTGTCGGCGAAGGACGCCTCGATCCTATTCCGATCTATATCGATTCTCCGCTGGCCTCACGGGCCACGGAGGTCTTTCGCCGCCACCCGGAATGTTACGACGAAGACACCACCCGTACCTTCACATCCTCGGGCGACCCCTTCGCCTCACGCTATATCCACTTTGTCTCATCGCCGGAAGACAGCAAGCGTTTGAACCGCATGAAGGGCCCTTGCGTCATCATTTCCGCCTCCGGCATGTGCGAAGGCGGTCGCGTCGTGCATCATCTCAAACACGCGATTCAAGACGAAGCGAACGTGATCGTCTTCGTGGGCTTTCAAGCCGAGCATACTCTTGGCCGGAAACTTGTCGAAGGGTGGGACGTCGTCCCGATCTTCGGTGTGCCGACACCACGCCGGGCGCAGATCGTCAAATTCAACGGGCTTTCGGCCCATGCGGATCGCCAGGATCTTTTGGCCTACGTCCGTGCCATCCAGCCAAGCCCGAGTAAGGTGATCCTTGTCCATGGGGAGGAGAAACAAGCGCTCTCCCTGGCTGTGGCCATTCAGGCGGAACATCCCAGGATTGAGGTCACAGTTCCCCATGCGGGTTCGACCCTTGAAATCTAACAGCACTGCCCCTCTCGCAATACTGCTGCTGATCCTGACCGGCTGTATCTGCATCGCTCCCGTCGTATCTGCCCAGGCAGGCTCGGATGAACCCAGAGCGCGAGCTCGTGCCCTTGGGATTGTCGTCGGCTCCTATGAGCCTGGACCGCTCAACGCGATTACCGACGTAGCCGGCGTCTCTGTTGGCCAGACAACCCTCATATCCGGCGAAGGGCCTCTCAAACCAGGGATTGGTCCAGTGCGAACCGGCGTGACCGTCGTAATCCCTCGCGACGATGTGTGGCATAAAAAAGTGTCGGCCGGGTCGTTCGTCTTAAATGGAACTGGCGAGATGACCGGCCTTTCTTGGGTGACTGAATCAGGATTTCTAGAGTATCCGATTGCCCTGACAAATACATTGAACGTGCCGCGTGTAGCCAACGGAGTGATGAGCTGGATGATCGCGCGTTATCCGGAGATCGGCATTACCGACGATACGCTGACACCCGTGGTGGCTGAATGCGACGATGGCCGGCTCAATGATATTCAAGGGCGGCATGTCTCGGAGGCAGACGTGGCGCAGGCACTCGACAGTGCCTCCTCCGGGGTTGTACAGGAAGGGACCGTCGGCGCAGGAACAGGGATGGTGTCCTACGGCTTCAAGGGCGGTATCGGCACGGCATCACGGCGGCTGCCCGAGACGGAAGGCGGGTATACGATTGGCGTGCTCGTCAATGCGAACCATGGACGACGGCCTGAGCTCGTCGTGAGTGGTATACCGGTCGGCAGACTCTATGAGCCTGTCGCTTCCACCTCGCAGGCTCTCTCCCCCGGACAAAGCGAAGGCTCGATCATCGTGATTATTGCCACCGATGCCCCCCTCGATAGTCGGCAGCTCACACGATTGGCGAAACGGGCCTCGTTGGGTCTCGCGCGCACAGGCTCCACTGCGCGCCATGGAAGTGGAGATTTTATGCTCGCATTCTCCACGGCCAACACGATTCCCCATTATCCGAAAGACCCGACGTTTCAGCAGACGCACCTGGCCGACACACATCTAAATCCCCTGATCACCGCCACGGTCGAAGCCACAGAAGAGGCCATTCTCAATGCGCTGACTATGGCAACGACGGTAGTGGGGCGCGACAGCCATCGGATCGAAGCGATCAATCTGGATCGTCTGAAAGTAATGGTTTTAGGCAGCCAACCATAAAACCTCTCTTGCAATGTGGCTAGCGCAGTCCATGGGCTGAATGTCTTGTGGAAACCCTTTGACAACATCACATCACACCGATTGTCTAGCAAAGGGTACTGGCACGATGAAGCGCCCGGCAACCGGTGAAGCCGCCAAGGTGCCAATGCCAACCCGGCTACGGGACGATAGGGTCAGGCCGAACAACTAACGGCACGAGGCCTCTCCGGTCTTAGGGGTTCTTAGTTCCTCCTTCATCCTACGCCTCGGCCTACCTCATTTGGCTTTCCAAAAAAACGAGATCACGTTATGGTTGTTTCTCAGTCATCAGATGGGGAAACAACCCTAAACACTAATAACAACAATGAGGAAGCGCAATGGAACGAAAGAATGAGATTTCGTCGAGGAGGAGAGACAATTCAATCTCTGTCTACTTTTCAAAAGAAGTGAAAGAAGAGTTAGATGACCTCGCGGAGAAGCTCCCAAATGGATACTCGAAGAGCAGCCTCATCGAAGACCTAGTCGAATATGCGTTAGACGACATAAGACGAGTACAAAGTAAGCCTCTCCAGCTTAACTACCTTCTGTCTCTAATGTCCCAAAATCGAGTGCGGACATGAGCGAAGACTGGTGGTATCAACGCGGCGATCAAAAGTATGGCCCGGTAAGCAGTGCGGAGCTACAAGCTCTGCGATTGACAGGATTCATCAACGGCGAAAATGAGGTCTGGCGGAATGGCTATGTTGACTGGGTTCCGCTCGCGATCGCACACGTGGATACAAGCGAGGTCATCGATGAAGTAGCATTCAATCGTGACAGATTCACCAGGCAAGCTGGAGTAGGTCGATCCGTATTGAATTTCCTCCGCGACTCTCTCGGCATCGACTCGGAATGGATGATTGAGGAACCGATGGGCTTTACCTGGTGGCCGTACCGATTGACCCAGCGAATTTGGGCTGAACCACTGCCAAGTCAGGAACTCTCTATGGTATGCGTCATTGCCGAAACACCAATACTGACTAAGGTGAAGAATTTGGAAAAGGCTGGAGCCGTGGTTAATGCCTTAAACAAGTTTGCCAGCCTAAATACCTACGTCTGGAACCAGGAAACAGGCAGGCTTTCTGTTCGCTGTTCTGCGCTGATGACAGAAGAGAATGTCGGGTGGTTGCGTTCCTTCTTATTCGGTGCGGTGGGGATACAAGTCGCAGATGCACATGTCAAAGCAGACCAGGAGCTTGCCAGCCTTCTATGGACGGACACCGAACCATCGTTCCATCCGACTCAAGGACCCAGGAAAATGGCTGCCGAAATCCTCTCGATCGTTGAGTCTGTATTTGTTCCTGATGGATGCAAGGAGTCTCCATTTACCAGGGCAGATTTTTCGGAGCTTCAACTGATGACTCCATCCCCTTCAACGATGACGAATAGTTCCGAGACAGGGGCTACAGCCGAGTTTCCTTTCTACGGTCAAGAACCTGCGCTTCTTCGATGGCTGAAAAGACGTAGTGGCGTAACATCCGCTTTGCTTCAAATTGAATCCAGAATCCGCCATCCCCAACTGGGATCCGGCGCGCTTCTTAAGCTGACACTGCCGTTGAATATTTCTGAAGAACGAGGGCGGGAAATTGCCTTGGAGTTAAACCTGGCCGAAACGAAAGAACGGACATGGTGTCATGGATTCGGCGCCTGGTGTACCGATCACTCTATAAAGGAATCGATCGCATATGTAATGTTTATACCGGCTGTTCTATACAGGCCGCGCATCCTCCAGCCGTTTTTCTGGCACATGGCAGCTCGCACAAAATGGGTCAGGCAATATCTCTCCCAGCGGAGGCTGTGAGGATATGGAATGACCATATCAATCTAGACGAACACAAAACCATATCGGGGTTTCTACAATCATCACTGCTGGAGTTCTGGGTCGATGAGAAACTGGATAAAACATCTGGAAGATCCATCTTGGGAGGCATATCCCAACACCCTTCTTGAGTTCCACGGTGTACGGAAAATTACAGTCGATTTGCGAGAACCGATCAAGACCGACATACGGCATGCCCTGAAAAGCCTTGGCTTTGAAGCAGCTTTTGCGATCCTCACCGCCTGTAATCCTTTCGGACACCATGCTGATGAGAAGGAAAACCGTCACCGCACAAACGAATTAGCAAATGATCTGAGCGATCTACTTGTAACCATGATTCCAGCTGATGGTGTCTCTCAGGACGGGAATCATCGAGAGCGGGGCTACGCCGTCGCTATCCTACGCCCACAGGCCGAGACCCTCGCAATGAAATATGGTCAGTCTTCCTTCTTCTGGTTCGATGGGGAACAATTTTGGATAATCCCTGGCCTCATTCAAGCAGAACCGATCTCCTTACCGTGCAAAGTTTAAGGAGCTTAGCGAAGGAGACGGAGTAACGAAAGTCCTTGGGAGACCACATTCGATATTCCGGATCAGTTTACAACTCGTCTTTGGTAAACGATTTGCAATTATGCCGAAGCGCTAGCACCATCGGAGGACGACTTCGCGTCAGACACCTCACTTGCATTTCTCTCTCATACCTCGCTATCCTTTCGCGACTCTCTCGCAGC
>JAKDNQ010000607.1 GCA_030456405.1 Nitrospira sp. | reverse complement strand
GTTGCCTTATTGGGATGTGGCAGTTCGATCGGGGTACACGCGAACTGAGGATCCTGTTCCTGATAGGACGTTCAACCCGGGGACTATTTCTTTAGCTTCCAACACGCTGTCCCTGGGAGCCGGATTCTTGTGCAAGGGCCAGGGTCGGTTTCTGGGACTGGTGCCTTGCGGAGGAGGAGCGTCCGCGCTCTGGCCGAAGGCGACTGGATTGGATATAGCCTTTCAGGAATGGTTTTATGAATCGCGCTCGGTTGCCAGGAATTTGAACCCTAACGTCGATGGGACCTATCATGCCTTTGTCCATTTGGGGATTGTGTCGCTCAAAATGCAATTTTAGCCATCGTGATTCATGAAGGCTCTGCTGCAATCGCGGATGCTGACTCAAGCGAGACGGGCGAAAAAAGCGCGACTGGGATGAGCTGAGATGAAGTCGGGACCGGCTTCTCCCGCAGCGGGAGTGTGGCCCTGGGCTATGAGCCATCTTTGAAGGCTTGGCGAAGCCGACCAGCGGTCAGGCTATCGACCCCCGCTTCTTTCAGCTCTTCGTCTGAAGCTGTGGCGATCTTGTTCAGGCTGCCGAATTTCTTGAGTAAGGTGTTTCGTCTGATCTCCCCGACGCCGATGACCTGATCGAGCACGGAAGCGACCAGGTTTTTCCCCCGGAGTTTCCTGTGAAACGTGATGGCGAACCGATGGGCCTCGTCGCGAATCCGTTGCATGAGATGGGTTGACGGCGAGGTCGCGCGGAGGAGGATGGGGTTCTTGCGTCCCGGGAGAAAGATCCGTTCGTCTTTATCACCCTTCGCCTTGGCGAGGCCAATGATCGCCAAGTTCGGTTGTCCAGCTTGTCTGAGTCCTTCCATTGCCGCTGCCAGTTGGCCCAGCCCTCCATCGATGAGCACGAGATCCGGTTTCGGAAGGTCTTCAGTGTCCCGGTAGCGGCGCAATACCACTTCCTGCATGCTGGCGAAATCGTTGGCGCCGGTCACGGTTTTGATTTTGAACCGGCGGTAATCGGCTTTCTTCATCTGTCCGTCTTCCCATACGACCATAGAGGCAACGGACTGGTCGCCCATGGTATTCGAAATGTCGAATCCTTCAATGCGCCGAGGCGCGATGTCCAGTCGCACGAGCCGCTTGAGCTCTTCAACCGCCTGCCGTCCGATTTCCTCGTCTCGCAGATGATTGGCGACAGCGGCAGCGGCGTTCTCTTCCGCCAGGAGAAGCAATTGGTGTTTCACGCCTCGCTCGGGGGCCACGACGCGGACGGTGTTTCCTCGCTTGCCTGAGAGCCACTCTTCGATCACCGTCGCATCGTCGAGGTCGGTGGGGATGAGCAGCTCTTTGGGCGGCTGACCGTCTTTATTGTAGAACTGCTCAATGGCGGATCGAACGAGTTCCTCGTCGCCGGTGTCGGCTGAATGGGGCCAAAAGAAGTCTTTGCGTCCGATCAAGAGGCCGCCGCGCACGAAGAGGATCTGGAGATCGACCGCCGAACCTTGCCGCGCCAG
>JAKDNQ010000208.1 GCA_030456405.1 Nitrospira sp. | reverse complement strand
TCATTCGTTACACGGCGGGTCTGGATTCCATCGCCCAGGCTGCTGGCCGCTGCAATCGCAATGGAAAGCAAAAAGATGTTGATGGGAATCCCAAGGCAGGACGGGTTTACGTGGTCAATCCGGCGGTGGAAAATATAGACAGGCTCAAGGATATTCAGTGCGGCAAAGGCATCACCGAACGATTGCTTGACGATGTCGAGGCAGGCAGCGCGGACTTCGGCGGCAACCTGATCGGGCCGAAAGCCATAGAACAGTATTTCGAATACTTCTTCTTCGCACGTCACCAGGAAATGGATTACCCCGTATCCGCCCAGGTTGTCGGGCGTGACGACACACTATTGAACCTTCTCTCTATCAACTCGTTGGTTATGGATGAATATGGACGCAACCACGGCACCGCGCCCAACATCTACTTTCGGCAATCCTTCATGTCCGCTGCCCGGGCCTTCAAAGTCATCGACGCGCCGGCACGAGGCATCATCGTGCCCTACGGAAAAGCTGGGAGAGACTTGATCAACGGTCTTTGCTCGGCCTTCGAGGTGGAGAAGCAGTTTAAGTTGCTGCGTCGGGCGCAGCAATATACCGTGAACGTCTTCCCCCAAGATCTGGAAAACTTGCAGAAGGCATTGGCGGTGCATGAAATCCAGGACGGCGTGGACATCCTCTATCTGTCTGATGCCCGCTATTACAATCAGTCCTTCGGTCTGAGCCAGACGCCAGAAGGGACAATGGAGGTGCTAAATGCCTGATTCGCGCAACAGCAGCATCGAATTCAAGGTGTGGGGCCGATACGCCCTGTTCACGGACCCCTTGACCCGCATCGGCGGAGAAAAGTGTTCCTATCACGTACCGACCTACGAGGCGCTGAAGGGCATCGCCAAGTCCATCTACTGGAAGCCCACCTTCATCTGGGTCATCGACGAGGTGCGGATAATGAACCGTATCCGCACCCAGACCAAGGGCACCAAACCATTGGAATTCGGGGGCGGTAACACATTGGCCATCTATACCTTCCTGGCGGATATCGAATACCAGGTCAAGGCGCATTTCGAATGGAACCAATATCGTCCGGAACTGGCGGATGATCGGAGCGAACCAAAGCATCACCTGATTGCCAAGCGCATGCTTGAGCGCGGCGGCCGCCAGGATATTTTCCTGGGTACCCGCGACTGTCAGAGTTATGTGGAACCTTGTGAATTTCGGTCAGGACCGGGTCATTACGACGGCGCCGGAGAACTTGGCTTTGGCCTGACCTTTCACGGCTTCGACTACCCAGACGAAACCGGCGAGAACAAGCTTCATGCACGGTTCTGGCGACCGACGATGGTCGATGGCGTCATCCGGTTTATCTCGCCTGAGAATTGCGATATCAAGAAATTTATCCGGGAGATGCAGCCCAAGCAGTTTACACCCGGTCGGAATCTCGTTGGCGCGGAAGCGGAAATCGCCGGGTTGGAGTGCTGACATGAGCTGGATTCAAAAACTCCACGAAACCTATGAGCAATGCTACGACGCACCTCAGTTTTCCAATCATCCACTGCTGCCGATTAGTCATGCAATCCAGCAGGCCCACATTGAAGTTACCCTGGATCACAAAGGCAATTTTCGGCGCGCCCAAATTGTCCAGAAAGTGGAAACGATACTGCCTGCTACGGAGAAATCCGCAGCACGGACAAGCGGTGAGGCACCGCATCCTTTGTGTGACAAGGTTCAATACTGTGGTTCTGATTATCCAAAGTATGGGGGCAAGAAAAAATCCTATTACCCCGGATATGCCAAGCAACTCACGAGCTGGTGCGAATCCAGTTTTTCTCATCCTAAAGCCAGTGCCGTTCTTGAATATGTCCGAAAGGGAACCGTGGTCGCCGATCTCGTTCGCGAGAAGATTATGCAAATAGGCGATGACAAAGTTCTCCTGACTGTCTGGAAAACCGATTTGCCGACGCCGGAGATATTCAAGTATCTGACAGCAAAAGAAGGGAACCGCGATCAAGGGGACGCCCTGATCCGCTGGCGCGTGGAGATACCGGGAGACCCTGTTCCTGAAACCTGGGAAGACAAAAACCTGAGGGAAGCTTGGATCGCATTCGACGCTTACCAGAGCCAGCATCAGGACGCTGACACAGCTTCAAAGACCACAACATCTCGGGTTAAGAGAGGCAAAATCTACAAACCGCAGCAAGGTCTTTGCATGGTCACCGGGAAAACCATGCTGCTGGCAACCAATCACCCGAAGAGATTGCGACACGGTGGTGACGGTGCCAAGTTGATTTCTTCAAATGACACCGATGGATATACGTTTCGTGGCCGTTTCCTTGGTGCCGACGAAGCATGCAGTGTCGGTTTCGAGGTGACACAAAAAGCCCACAGCGCTCTCCGCTGGCTGCTCGCTAGGCAAGCCTTCCGATCGGGTGATCAGGTTGTCGTGGCCTGGGCCGTATCCGGCAAGTCCTTGCCTGACCTGTTTGACAACTCCGCCCAGATGTTTGGCCTGGAATCCAGAGAGGAAGATGCCGCATCCGCATATCAAGGGGATGCTGGTCAGGCCTTTGCCGTCAGACTGAAAAAATATATCGCTGGCTATCGTGCCCGCTTAGGCTCGACGGATGCAATTGTGGTCATGGCGGTAGACTCGGCCACGCCCGGACGCATGGCCATCACCTATTACCGAGAACTAACCGGCTCGAAATTCCTTGCACGTATTCAGCTATGGCACGAGTCCTGTGCCTGGCATCAGAACTTTGGCAAGAACTTGAAGTTTGTAGGCGTTCCCTCTCCTAGAGACATCGCCGAGGCTGCCTATGGTCGTCAAGTGGAAGGCAAGTCGGGCGAGAAGCTCCGCAAAGCCACGGTGGAACGGCTGCTCCCCTGCATCATCGATGGACGACCTATACCACGAGACCTCGTGGAATCCACAGTACGCAGAACAACCAATCGGTCGGGGCTCGAAAAATGGGAGTGGGAGAAGAACTTGGGCATCGCCTGTGCCCTGTTCAGAGGACATCACAAGCAAAGGAGTTACGAAATGGCATTAGAGCTAGACAGAACATCCCGGGATTACCTCTTCGGGCGCCTCCTGGCGGTAGCGGAACGCATCGAAGATATGGCGCTGTACTTAGCCAAGGAAAATCGAGGCACCAGCGCGGCCAAGCTCATGCAGCGCTTCGCCGACCATCCCTATTCGACATGGCGGACCATCGAGCTTTCTCTTACACCGTACAAGACACGACTTCGCGCCAGGTCACCAGGCTTTCTTGTCAATATGGAAAAACTTGTCGACGGAATCGTCTGTACATTCAGGGGCCAGGATTTCATGAGTGAAGCAAGACTTTCAGGCGAGTTCCTGCTGGGATACCACTGTCAGAGACAAGCGCTATGGCCAAAGTCCGAATCGACCAGGGATGAAGAAACCACCGAGAACCAAACCGATCAAGGAGAATAAAGATGACGACGCTTCAAAACAAAATTGACTTTGCAGTGGTGTTCCGCGTTAAACGGGCCAATCCAAATGGCGACCCGCTTAATGGAAATCGCCCCCGCACCGACTATGACAACTATGGAGAAATGACCGATGTGTGCAATAAGCGGAAGATCAGGGATCGGCTGTTGGAAAGATGGGTTGCCGACGGCAAGAAAGAGGACGACGGGAACATGATCTTTGTACAGTCGGATGATCGCAAAGAGGACAAACACAAAAGTCTTAGGGCTCGTGCCGAGGCTGGATTGGGCAACAAGCTTGGCTCAGACGAAACCGTCGATTTGGCATGCAAGAAATGGCTAGATGTACGTACTTTCGGTCAACTGTTCGCGCTGAAGGGCGGCAAGAAGGCCAAGAAAGGCGAGGAAAATGAGGGTGAGGGGGATACAGGCATCTCCATCGGCATTCGTGGCCCGGTCACCGTGCAATCCGCGTTCAGTGTAGCGCCTGTCGATATTGCCAGCACCCAAATAACCAAAAGTGTGAGCGGCGAAGATACCAAAGACGGTAAAAGGAGTTCCGACACGATGGGTACAAAGCACCGTGTGGAAAACGGAGTGTATGTGTTCTTCGGGAGTATGAATCCTCAACTGGCGAAAAGAACAGGGTTTAGCGATGTAGATGCCGAGGCTATCAAACAAGTATTGCCAAGGCTTTTCGAGAACGATGAATCCTCAGCGCGCCCAGCAGGGAGCATGGAGATTCTCAAGGTAATCTGGTGGAAGCACAATTGCAAAGCGGGTCAGTATTCTTCCGCCAAGGTTCACCGCACCCTGAAAGTAAATCCAGACAATAGTATCAAGCTTGATACGCTTGATGGGCTCACGCCCGAGGTCATCAATGGTTTTTGATTGAGATCGAGGCTAACCAATGATGGAAGATAAGGCAGACGACCCCATCATGATCTCCGCGCTTCAGCACTGGAGCTATTGTCCGCGCCAGTGTGCGCTGATTCATGTCGAGCAGACGTTCGACGAGAATCTCTACACGCTACGGGGGCGGGCGGTTCATAAGAAGGTGGATGAGCCTGTGGTGGAGGAACAATCGGGCATGCGCATCGAGCGAGCGCTGCCGTTGTGGTCCAAGAGTTTAGGCCTGGTTGGAAAGGGCGATGTGGTGGAGTTTCATGGGGAGATGCCCTATCCCGTGGAATATAAACACGGGCCGCATCGCGAGCAAGAACATGATGATCTGCAACTCTGTGCCCAGG
>JAKDNQ010000606.1 GCA_030456405.1 Nitrospira sp. | reverse complement strand
GCCATCGAAGTTCTGCTGCACAAAAATAGTTTTTCCGCAGCCTGCTCCCTCTCCGGGAGGTCATGGTATCAGGTATACGGAATAAAGGTAAATGCCTATCCCCTCAGATGAGGGGATACCTGCTTGAGGGGATTACTTGGGGATTCTGATAGGAGATAATCGGCGTGGTTATACGGACCAACGGGTCGAAATTCTTAGCTGATGTCTTATCGCTTACTCATGCCTCGAACTGGCTCGAGGAAACGGATCGACATGACGACTCGACGACTCTCTGACACCACATCCCATCAATTACCCCAACCGGAATCGCATGAAGCGCTTAAACGGCTTCTTGCCAGACGAGAATTGGAGCTTGCCGCTGCGCGACGAATGTCGGAAGTCTTCTCTCAACACATTAAACTCCAAGACCTGCTGGAACAGGGGTTACACATCGCACTGGATGTCGTGAATGCGGAAAATGGCTCCGTGCTGCTGGCCGACACTGACAAGCGTACTCTCGTGTTTTATCACTCCATCGGTCAAAAACCCGTTCCACCTGGCACAGAGGTGCCCTGGTATGAGGGCATCGCCGGAACGGTCTATCGAACGGGAGTGCCTGAAATCGTCCCTGACGCACAGACCGATGCCCGTCATTTTAAGAAAGTCGATGAAGCGACCGGCGCCGTGACCCATGACATGATCACCATCCCTCTCAAGCGTTGGGAAGGCGATCCCGTCGGTGTCATTCAGGTCATGAATAAGCGCGGGGGAGGAGTCCTCGACCGAGACGATCTCGCTATTCTCACCATTATCTCTGCACTCGCCGCTGCCGCAATTGAACATACACGCTTGGTGGAAGCCGCCAAACTTGCCGAGGTGGCGCAGCTGATGGGCGACACTGCCCACGACATCAAAAATCTCCTCATGCCGATTGTCTGTGGCACAGGAATTTTACAGGCCGAAATCAACGAGCTGCAGAATTATTTACCCGATAGTGAAATCAAACGGGCGAAGGCGAGCCGCGAACTCTGCGATGAAGTGATCGCCATGCTCAAGGACGACGCGAACCGCATTCACGATCGCGTCGCGGAAATCGCCGATGCGGTCAAAGAACTCAGCACCCCGCTCGATTTTTCCGCATGCGAAATAGCCGGCATCGTCAGCAATGTGTTTCGCTCTTTGGGGATTCTTGCCCAGGAAAAACATGTCCGGCTGCTGACCGAGAATTTGGAGTTGCTCCCGTTGATCGTGGCAGACCAGCGACGCCTCTATACGGCCTTCTTTAATTTGATCAACAACGCGATCTCCGAAGTGCCCGCAGACGGCTCCGTGACCGTGTGCGGGCAACCCCAGACGTCTGATGGCGCGATTGTGGTGTCGATCATCGATACGGGTGGCGGGATGCTACCGGACGTGAGAGATCGGCTCTTCACCAAACACGCCATTAGTACCAAGCCAGGCGGAACGGGACTTGGCACGAAAATCGTGAAGGACGTGGTCGAAGCTCATGGGGGGACAATCTGGGTTGAAAGTGAACTTGGAG